>JAHBWU010000038.1 GCA_019636835.1 Nitrospira sp. | reverse complement strand
TCAGGAATTGCTCAAGTCCGGCCAGGTGAAGGAGCCGGTCGAACCGACCATCCTGCCTCGGCTGCCGAAGTCCATAGAAGAGGCGATGAAAGCCGATGAAGTGATGGTTGCGCCGCTCATCCGTACCACCATCAGCGATGATCGAGGCGACGAGCCTTGCTACGACGGCTATCCGGCCTCTGAGCTTATCAATAAGGGCTATGAAATTCCTCATGTCATCGGTCTTCTCTGGGACAAGCGGCTGATCTCGAAGCAGGAAGCGGAAATCATCAAGCGCATCATGATGCTTTCTGCCGACCACGGTCCCTGCGTCAGCGGTGCTTATGCGACGATTCTTGCGGCCTGCGCCGGCATCGGTCTGTCGCAAGCAGTGGCGGCCGGCTTGATCATGATCGGTCCACGCTTCGGCGGCGCCGTGACGGATGCCGGCCGTTGGTTCAAGCATGCCGTCGACAACAAGATGAATGTAGACGAGTTTCTGGCCTACATGAAAAAGAATGTCGGCCCGGTTCCGGGCATCGGTCATCGCGTGAAGAGTTTGCGGAATCCCGACAAGCGCGTGAAAGAGCTTGTGGGTTACGTGAAAAGCCTTCACATCAAGACGCCCTGCCTCGACTTCGCCTTGCAGGTGGAGCAGGTGACGGCGGCGAAGAAAGACAATCTGATTCTGAACGTGGACGGTACGATGGCGGCCGTGCTCGTCGATCTGGGGTTCCCGGTCGACAGTTTGAACGGTTTCTTCATCCTGTCGCGCACGATCGGGTTGATCGGCCACTGGGTCGATCAGAAACGTCAGGACAGCCGCTTGATCCGGCTGTTCGATTATCTGGTGAACTACGCGGCGCCGAAGCGGCGGGAGGTCCCGCCGTTAAAGTAGACGTGGGAGGTCCCGTCTGTGAAGGGTTGCCGTTGAAATAATTGCGGGAGGTTCCGCCGCTCGAAGGGCTGCGGGAAGTGCCGCGTTACCGCGGGACTGGTAATGGGTCGTTCACGGGCAAGGGGGGTGAGACTCTCTGGCCTCCGATTCGTGCCAATACCGACTGCAAGGAGAGAGGGATGTCGCTCGATATAGCCAAACCACTCTATGCCAAGATGCCGGACGTCTTTGCCAAGGCACGGAAGAAATTCGGCCGTGGCTTGACGCTGGCCGAAAAGATTCTCGTCGCGCACGCCGACAATTTCGATGCTCAAAACTGGGAGCGCGGAAAGGCGATGCTGGCACTACGCCCCGACCGGGTTGCCATGCAGGACGCAACGGCGCAGATGGCCGTGCTGCAGTTCATGCAGGCGAACAAAAAGAAAGCCGCGGTGCCGAGTACGATCCACTGCGATCACCTGATCCGTGCCGAAATGGGTTCGCAGAAGGACTTAATGCGTGCATTGGACGAGAACAAGGAAGTCTACAACTTTCTCGCGTCTGCCGCGAAGAAGTACGGCATCGGTTTCTGGAAGCCGGGAGCCGGGATCATCCATCAAGTCGTGCTCGAAAACTACGCGTTTCCCGGCTGCCTGATCATCGGGACCGACTCGCATACGCCGAACGGCGGCGGGTTGGGCGGATTGGCGATCGGTGTCGGCGGAGCCGATGCCGGCGAAGTGATGGCCGGTCTCCCATGGGAAGTGCTTCATCCGAAGTTGATCGGCGTGAAACTGACCGGCAAGTTGAGCGGGTGGGCGTCCCCGAAGGACGTGATCCTCTATCTTTGCGGCCTGCTCACCGTAAAGGGCGGGACGAACAAGATCGTCGAATACTTCGGCCCCGGCGCCGAAACGATCAGCGCGACCGGCAAGGGCACCATCTGTAATATGGGCGCGGAACTCGGTGCGACGACGTCCGTGTTCCCCTTCGACCAGAAGATGGTCGCCTATATGAACATCACGGATCGCTCGGATCTCTCAAGCCTCGCGACGGCACACAAGGACTTGCTTGTGGCCGATCCAGAAGTCTATCAGTCGCCGGAAAAGTACTACGATCAAATCGTCGAAGTCGATCTCTCGAAGCTCGAACCGCATGTGGTCGGACCGCATACGCCGGATCTGGCCAGGCCGGTCTCGAAATTGAAGGCAGAGGCGCAAGAGAAGGGCTATCCGGTCGAGCTGAAGGCAGCGCTTATCGGCAGTTGTACCAACTCATCGTACGAAGATATCAGCCGATCGGCGCATATCGCCCAACAGGCGTTGAAGGCCGGCTTGAAAGCAAAAACCTCTTTCCTGGTCTCGCCGGGATCCGAGCGTATTTATCACACGATGAAGCGTGACGGGTTCTTGGATACCTTCGAGCAGCTGGGTGGTACGGTGCTGTCGAATTCCTGCGGACCCTGCATCGGGCAGTGGAAACGTGCCGACGGGGTGAAGGGCAAAGCTGATTCGATCGTGAGTTCCTTCAACCGAAATTTCCCCGGCAGAAACGACGGAATCAATGAAACCTTGTCCTTCCTTGCCAGCCCGGAGGTTGTGACGGCCTATGCCATCACCGGCGATCTAGGTTTTGATCCGGTCAATCAGGCGGTCAAGGGGGCGGACGGCAAAGAATTCAAACTGCAGCCACCGGTGGGTGAAGAATTGCCGGCGAAGGGTTTTGCCAAAGGAGAAGAGGGGTATGTGGCTCCGGCTGAGGACGGCTCAAACTTGACCGTCGATATTCCTCCGACCAGCGAGCGGCTGCAATTGCTGCAACCGTTCCCGCGTTGGGATGGGAAGGACTTCGATAAGCTCCCGCTCTTGATCAAGACCAAGGGAAAAACCACAACCGACCACATTTCCCCTGCCGGTCCCTGGCTCAAGTTTCGCGGCCATTTGGACAAGATCAGCGACAATATGTTCCTCGGTGCGAATAACGCATTTTCGTCCGAACCGGGCAAGGGTACGAACGTGCTGACCGGCGAAGCGAATCTCACCATGGCGCAGATCGCTCGAGCCTACAAATCGAAAGGCATCGGCTCCATCGTGGTCGGCGACGAGAATTACGGCGAGGGCAGCAGCCGCGAGCACGCTGCGATGTCGCCGCGATTCCTGAATGTGCGCGCCGTGATCACGAAGAGCTTTGCGCGCATCCATGAGACCAATTTGAAGAAACAAGGGATCTTGGCGTTGACCTTCGCCGACCCGAAGGATTACGAGAAGATCGAGCAGCAAGACCGCATCAGCGTGACGGGGCTAGGGAGTCTGGCGCCCGGCAAATCGGTGCAGGTGACCATTCACAAGGCGGATGGACAGGCGCTCACCATCCAGGCGAACCACAGCATGACGGACCAGCAGATCACCTGGTTCAAGGCCGGTTCGGCGCTGAATGCACTGAATTAACCAATCACGCAATCAAGAGAGGATATAGCCATGGCGAAAGCTGACAAAATAATTTACACGAAGACAGACGAAGCTCCGATGCTGGCGACCTATTCATTTCTGCCGATCATTAATGCTTTCTCGAAGGCGGCGGGTGTCACTGTGGAACTGCGGGATATTTCGCTCGCGGGCCGAGTAATTGCCGTGTTCCCGGAATATCTGACCCCGGAACAGAAGCAGCACGATGCCTTGGCCGAGCTTGGCGAGATGGCCAAAACACCGGAAGCCAACATCATCAAGCTGCCGAACATCAGCGCATCCATCCCCCAGCTGGTAGCGACGATCAAGGAACTCCAAAGCCAGGGGTACAAGCTGCCGGATTACCCGGAGAATCCAAAGGACGACAAGGAAAAAGACATTAAGGCGCGCTACGACAAAGTCAAAGGCAGCGCCGTCAACCCTGTGTTGCGCGAAGGCAACTCGGACCGCCGCGCGCCGCTCTCGGTCAAGGCCTATGCGCGGAAGCACCCGCACAAAATGGGCGCATGGTCGTCGGACTCCAAAACGCACGTTTCCCACATGAAGGGTGGCGATTTCCGGTCAAACGAGAAGTCGCTCACGATCCCTGCCGCGACCACAGCCAAGATCGAGTTCGTCGGTGCAGACGGCAAGGTGACGGTCCTGAAAGAGAAGATCGCGTTGCAGGCCGGCGAAGTGCTGGATGCAACCTTCATGAGTGTGAAGGCTCTGCGCAAGTTCTTGGAAGAGCAGATCGAGGATGCCAAAAAACAGGGTGTGCTGTTTTCGCTCCATATGAAAGCCACCATGATGAAGGTTTCGGACCCGAAGATCTTCGGCCATGGCGTCACGGTCTACTACAAAGACGTGTTCGAGAAGCATGCCGACACCTTCAAGAAGCTCGGCGTGGATCCGGATAACGGTCTCGGTGACGTGTATGCCAAGATTAAGTCCTTGCCGGATGATCAACGAAAGGCCATCGAAGCGGACATTCAGGCGGTGTATCAGAAGCGGCCGCCGATGGCGATGGTGAACAGTGACAAAGGCATCACCAACCTCCATGTGCCCAGCGACGTGATCATCGATGCCTCCATGCCTCCGGTTATCCGCGACAGCGGCAAGATGTGGAATCCGGAAGGTAAACTGCAGGACGTGAAGTGCGTGATCCCGGACGCCAGCTACGCGCCGGTCTATCATGAAGTCGTCGAGTTCTGTAAGAAGAATGGAGCCTTTGATCCACGTACTATGGGGACGATTCCGAACGTCGGCCTGATGGCGCAGGCGGCGGAGGAGTACGGCTCGCACGATAAGACCTTCAAGGCGCCGGGCAACGGCATGTTCCGCATTGTCGATGCGGCCGGCAACACGTTGCACGAGCACAAGGTCGAAGAAGGTGACATCTGGCGCGCTTGCCAGGTGAAGGATGCTCCGATTCAGGATTGGGTGAAGTTGGCGGTCACCCGTGCCAGAGCAACCGGTGCGCCGGCGGTCTTTTGGTTGAACAAGGATCGTGCGCATGACGCGGAGTTGATCAAGAAGGTCAATGCCTATCTGTCGAAGTACGACACAACCGGCCTTGAGATCAAGATCATGGCGCCGGCTGATGCCTGCCGCTTCTCGATCGAACGGATGAAGGAAGGCAAAGACACGATCTCCTGCACCGGCAACGTGCTCCGTGATTATCTCACCGACCTCTTCCCGATTCTCGAAATCGGCACCAGCGCCAAGATGCTCTCGATTGTTCCGTTGCTGAACGGCGGTGGGTTGTTCGAGACCGGCGCGGGAGGATCGGCGCCGAAGCATGTGCAGCAATTCCAGGAAGAGGGATATCTTCGCTGGGATTCGCTCGGCGAATTCTTAGCGTTGGCTGCTTCACTGGAGCACCTGGCGAAGGTGGGAGACAATGCGGTGGCCAAGATTCTAGCGGATACGCTGGATCAAGCCAATGCGAAGTTTCTCGAAAGCAACAAGTCACCGGCTCGCAAAGTCGGCGAGATCGACAACCGCGGCAGCCATTTCTACCTCGCGCTGTATTGGGCGCAGGCTTTGGCTGCGCAGACGGCGGACAAAAGGATCGCGGAGAAGTTCCAGAAGATCGCCAAAGACCTAACCGACAGCGAGAAGACGATCGATCAAGAGTTGTTGGCGGCGCAGGGTAAGCCGCAGGATGTCGGAGGGTACTATCACCCGGACGACGCAAAGGCTGCGAAGGCGATGCGCCCAAGCGCGACGTTGAATCGGATCGTCGACGCGATCGCCTAACAGGACCGAATAGCGAGGACTGAGGACTGAGTTTTTGATTGGGGACGAGTATCGGTCTCAGTCCTCAGCGCTCGGCCCTCAGTCCTGATGGCGACTGAAAGGTGAGAGCTGTGGCAACGGACGATACCCAAAACGTGATCGACCAGCCCGAGGTATTGAAGCCTCGACTGGTGACGATTGAGATCGCCGGCAAGAAAGTGGACGTGCCGGAAGGGATCACCGTCATCAAGGCCATGTGGTATGCGGGCATCGATGTCGTGCGCGGCGTCGGATGCCTGGGCGGTTTCTGCGGTGCCTGCGCGACGTACTACCGCACGAAAGACGATCCCAAAGTCCGCACCTGTTTGGCCTGTCAGACCGCAGTGCAGGACGGCATGTCGTTCACCATGATGCCGCCGTTTCCGGCGCGCAAAGCCACCTACGAGATCCAGAAACTGCAAGATCCGAAGCAAGACCTGTTCAATTTCTACCCGGAAGCGCCGCTCTGCCGGAATTGCAACGCCTGTACCGAAGCCTGTCCGCAGAAGATCGATGTGCGAGAAGGCGTCTGGAAAGCCGTCTTCGGCGACTTCAAGAGCGTCTCCGAGATGTTCATGGACTGCGTCATGTGCGGCATGTGCACGCCGGTCTGCATCGCGGACATCGCACCCAATCTCGTGGCGCTGTACGTCAGTCGCGCGCAGGGCGCGCATTTTTCAGAAAAACCGGCGAGCCTCGATACGCGCATTAAGGAAATTCAAGACGGTCGGTTCAACGATGAATGGAACAAGATTCTGAAGATGAACGACAAGGAACTGGCCCAGCACTGTGCCACGGTAAAGTAACGACGGTTTCGAGGCACCCGAGATGGATATTCACGCCCTCCAACAGATCGTACACAAGACTCGAGATGCCCGACGCAAGCAGACCATCCCCAAGTTTTCTCCCGAAGACCGCGACCAGTTGATTCACAAGTATCACCCCGACTTTCGCGCCAGCGCCTATCGGCCGATCAAGTTCGGCCCTAACGAAGGCGACAAGACGGTCGTCGAGCTGGCGACGCTGCTCGAAGGCGACAGCTCCATCCAGGATCATGTCGATCTCAGTGTGCACTATACCTGCGATGTGCTGGTCATCGGCGGCGGCGGAGCCGGATGCGCGGCGGCGCTGCATGCGCATGGCGCCGGCGCCAAGACGATTCTTGCGACGAAGCTCCGCTTGGGAGATTCCAACAGCGTGATGGCGCAAGGCGGGATGCAGATTTCTGTCGCGCCGGAAGATTCACCGGTCACGCATTTCATCGATACGCTCAAGGGCGGTCACATGCAGAACGACCATGCTCTGCTCAAGGTCATGGTGGAAGAGGGGCCGTCGATTGCGAAGTGGCTCTTGGAGTTGGGTGTGCTGTTCGACCGTCAGGCGGACGGCAACCTCCATGTGAAGAAGGGCGGCGGGAGCTCCAAACCTCGCCTTCTGACGTGCTCCGATTATACCGGCCTCGAAATCATGCGTGTGCTCAAGGACGAGGTCATCAATCAAAAGATTCAGTTGCTTGAGTTTGCGGCCGCTATTGAATTACTCAGCGACGACGAAGGAAACTGTACCGGCGCGATCTTCAAAGATCTCGATAATCAGCGGCACGTGGTAGTGGAAGCCAAGTCCATCATTCTGGCGACCGGCGGCATCGGCCGGCTGCACATTCAGGGATTTCCGACGAGCAACCACTATGGGGCGACGGGCGATGGACTGTGTCTGGCGTATCGCATAGGCGCCAAGCTGGACCATATCGATACGTTCCAGTATCACCCATCAGGCGCGGTGTATCCCGAACAATTGATCGGTGCCTTGGTGACGGAGGGTATCCGTTCCGAGGGCGGGCAGCTGGTGAATGCGAAGGGCGAACGCTTCGTGAACGAACTCGACACGCGCGACGTCGTGTCTTCCTCGATCATCCGTGAGTGCGAAGAAGGCCGCGGGATCAGGACGATGTCCGGCCGCGTCGGTGTCTGGCTGGATACACCGTTGCTGGATGCGGAGCATGGGCCCGGCACCCTGGAAAAACATTTCCCGGCGATGATGCTTCAGTTCGAACGGTTCGGAATCGACATCAGCAAGGATCCTGTCTTGATCTATCCGACACTGCATTATCAGAACGGTGGGGTGAAGATCGATACGAACTCGGAAACGAACGTGAAGAACCTCTTCGTGGCAGGCGAAGCCTCCGGTGGACTCCATGGACGCAACCGCCTGATGGGTAATTCGCTGCTTGATCTCATGGTCTTCGGCAAGCGCTCTGGCCTGACTGCTGCCGGACGTGCGAAATCGACGAAGCAGGGCAAACTCACGTTAACGCATCTGCAACGGTTCCGCGCCGAGGCCAAGAAACACGGCAATACCAGCGGTGTCATTTCACCGATGATTCTGCCGGCGTACACGAGAAAAGTGGGGTGAGGACGGCGGCGAGGCATTTCTTGTGCTCGCTCACCGCACACCCAGGATCAATGAGATTGTTAAATGTGGGTCGGTGTTCGGTGAATGCGCGCAGTAAGAAACGCTCCCGCCACCGTCCTCAGGGATGAAGGGGTAGAGAATGAATGTGCACGAATTCCAAGCTAAATCCTTGTTCGCTCAATTCGGTGTGCCGGTTCCTCGCGGGAAGGAGATCACCTCTCCGGACGCTGCGACGACTTGGGCCAACGAGCTGAATACCCCGGTCTTCGTCGTGAAGGCCCAGATCCATGCCGGCGGGCGGGGCAAGGCCGGCGGCGTCAAGATCACCAAAGAGAAGGCTGCTGTGGCCGGGCTCGCCAAAGAGTTGATCGGCAAGACTCTGGTGACGCATCAGACCGGTCCGAAGGGGCGCCAGGTCCATCGTCTTTTGATGGAGGAAGGCGCCAATATCGCCAAGGAACTCTATCTTTCGATCCTTGTTGATCGAGACACAGGTTGGCCGACCTTTATCGCCAGCACCGAAGGGGGGATGGAAATCGAGGAAGTAGCGGCCCATACCCCCGAGAAGATCATCAAAGAAGCGATTGACCCAGCAGTCGGATTTCAGGGTCATAACGGACGCAATGTGGCGTTCGCGCTGGGATTACAGAACATCGAACCGGCGGTGATCAATCCCTTCGTGAAAATGCTGGACAATCTCTATCGCCTGTTCATGGAGAAGAACGCAGCGCTGATCGAAATCAATCCGCTGATCATCACGAAGGAAAAGACTCTCGTGGCGCTCGACGGCAAGGTCTCGTTCGACGACAATGGCCTCTTCAAGCACGAAGACGTGCAAAAGATGAGGGATTTGAATGAAGAAGAGCCGCTGGAGATCGAGGCGGCAGCCAACAATCTGAATTATGTCAAACTGGACGGGAACATCGGCTGCATGGTGAATGGGGCGGGCCTCGCCATGGCGACGATGGATGTCATCAAACTGGCCGGTAGTGAGCCTGCGAATTTCTTGGATGTCGGTGGAGGCGCGACGAAGGAGACTGTGGCGGCGGGCTTTCGCATTCTCCTGAGCGATCCGAACGTTAAAGGGATTTTCATCAACATCTTCGGCGGCATCGTCCGCTGTGAACGGATCGCGCATGGTGTGATCGAGGCAGCCAAAGAGGTCAAGATCACGGTGCCGTTGGTGGTTCGTCTGCAGGGGACCAATGCCGATGAAGGCCGCAAGCTCTTGGCTGAATCCGGCTTGAAGCTCGAAGTCGCCGATGATTTGTGGGAAGCGGCCCAGAAGATTGTGAGGTTGACGGGGAAAGCGGCGTAAGGATGCGGGTCCTGTCGCTGAGCAGCCCAATCGTGCTCGCTTCACCCATCCCCCTGTGGGTCCCTTCCGCTGCGCGCGCTTGGGCTCCCGCTCGGCGCCACCCGCAGAAAGATGGCTTCGGCCAGGTGGTGGAGAGAGAGTAAAGAAGAAAAGAGGTTTATCGTGAGCATTCTCGTTAATAAGAATACGCGGGTAGTGGTGCAGGGGATTACGGGCAAGGAAGGCTCCTTCCATGCGACCCAGTGCAAGGCCTATGGGACGAAGGTGGTCGCAGGTGTCACACCGGGAAAAGCCGGTCAGGAAGTAGAAGGCATTCCGGTGTTCAACACGGTAGCTGATGCGGTGAAGAAGACCGAGTGCGATACCTCGCTCATCTTCGTACCGCCTCCGTTCTGCGCCGACGCGATCCTCGAAGCGGCAGAGGCCGGCATCAAGCTCGTGATTTGCATCACTGAAGGGATTCCTGTCAACGACATGGTCAAGGTGAAGCGGGCGCTCCGTGGGCGGGATGTGCGACTGATCGGACCGAATTGCCCAGGCGTGATCACCGTCGATGAGGCCAAGATCGGCATCATGCCGGGCTTCATTCATAAGAAGGGCATCGTGGGAGTCGTCTCTCGCAGTGGCACCTTGACCTATGAAGCTGTGCACCAACTCTCGACGTTGGGATTGGGTGAAACGACCTGTGTCGGGATCGGCGGCGATCCGGTCAACGGTACCGGCTTCGTTGATGTGTTGCCGCTCTTCGAGAAAGATTCAGAGACGCAGGCCATCGTGATGATCGGCGAGATCGGCGGCGATGCCGAGGAAAAAGCGGCCGAGTTCATCAAGAAGAACGTGAAGAAACCGGTGATCAGCTTCATCGCCGGCATCACGGCGCCTCCTGGGCGCCGCATGGGCCACGCCGGCGCGATTATTTCAGGCGGCAAGGGCACCGCCGCTGAAAAGATGAAGTCGCTGGAAGCAGCCGGCGTCAAGGTCGTCAAGAATCCGGCTGAGATCGGTGCGGCGGTCAAAAAAGCGTTGGGACGGTAGTACTTCTAGGTTGCTCTTCCGGTTGGCATCATTCTCTGTCACAACTTCGTCTGTGTCATCTCGAGGGGATGTCCATCGCCTGCTCAGTGACGCGGGTGTGACGATTGGCATATCTTTCAATGAGTTGTTTGCTGGTGTATTACCATGCCAGCTAGAAGCGCGACGTGTGATGACGGTTAGTAAAGGCCGGAGAAATAGTCGATTCATCCATCGCCACTGCCACAACCATGTCCGATGGGGTATTGGATTTACCGATAGCTCCAATCCGTTTTATCTATTTTAAAAAAGGAACGCGGGGTTGCTACTGTTGGCGCCGTCCGCCCCTACGATGCGAGAAGAGCATCCCCTCATGATCGCTCTGGAGGCGGATATGTGGAATCTCATGCCAATAACCGCAACAGCGGAACCGGGGATCGATTCGGGCGTAACGAAGACGCAGGCGTCTCGCATCGCCGCACTGACCATCGACGATAGACTGACGGATATCAGATTCTCGACCCAAATTCGTCGAAGAGAATGTTTTCTTTACCATTGGGAGGGCGATGAATGAAAACGAGAATTTCGGCTCTGATTTGCCTCCTCTGTGTCTTTGGCTATTCGGATCTCACCAGGGCGGAAGACCCGTACAGCCAACGGGTGGCCGATCCCTATGCCCTATCGCCTGATCCCCCAAGCATGTCCTCAGGGACGCTCGAGCCCTATCTGTCCTTCATGGCGGGCGTGTCAATTCCGTTCAGTCAGGACGCCACGTTTCGTAACGGAGATGTCGACAGAGATGTCGACTATCAGAATAAACAGTCGATCGGTGGCAACGGGGGGATCTGGTTTCCGACCAGAAACAAGTTGATGGGATTCGATCTCGGCGGTGAAATCGAAGGCTTTATTTGGTACCCGGACGTGGCCTGCTGTCGGCCAGGATTTAATGGGAGTTTTGAACCAGACGGAGCGTTTGAGGGCACCACGACTGAGATGCAAGGCGTCTACATCGGCGCCAATTTCATGATTCGAGTACCGATGGCGATTTCCGAGGCCTATCCCAACGGGCGGTGGTTTCCGTACATCGGGATCGGCGGGGGCGCGCATCAGATCGCGTATAGGCCAGGTGGATTCCGGGGGGCTACGGCTGCGTCGCCCCTCAGCGATCAGCGGAATACGTCTCCCGCCTTTCTGGTAAAGGGAGGAATCAAGGTCCATCTGTTCAAGTACCTGGCCGCGTTTGCTGAGGCGAAGTATACCCATGCCTTTCACGACGAGTTGGGGACGGATCGGACCGGGGCGTCCAAACCATTTGAACAGCAATTTTTAGATCTATATTCATCCAATATCAGAACGATCCATGTGCATGCGGGCTTGTCGCTGCACTTTGACGTGAGACCATAGGTTCGCACAAAAGCCACGCAGAGTTTCTTATCGCGGTGCAGTATGGTGTTCAGCCAGAGTCGGCCTGGCTGAACACCGACCCCGAGAGCAATTCCTCCCTCTCCATTCAATACATCGCGGTTGCCTCACTCATGCTATAGGGATTGTAGTCGGTTAGCCGTCTGGCCCTACCAAGGTTCTCGATCAACTTCGTCCTGTAGCAGCTTGCCGAGGTAGTGGTAGGTGCCCACTACCCCCTATGCTCGCGCTAGCCTTTAGCGTATCGCTGCAGAGCGGACCTGTCCGGCGTCAACTAGATTTGAGGGGTTCGATTGGAGCTCAGACCAATGTCGGCAAGCAGTTCACGTCTAGGGCCGGGGCTTGAGACACCACTCGATCCAGTCGGTGACGGGTGAGGGTCGGCACACGGATGAACTCCACGCCGAAGGCATTCTCCCGAACCCATCGAATCTTCCCCAACTCGATGAACAGGGACGAGGTTGGATCGGGTAAGACGACGCTGAGTTTGATGTAGCTGCCCATGAGGACAGTCCGTTCGCAGGTGACTGAACAGCCTGACAGGGAGAGGTCCGAAACCATCCCTTCTCCTACAAATGGAGCGCCTCCAAATATCACCGGATAGGCTACGGGAAGTCGAGGATGGATTCGCCAGTTAACTGTTGTATCAACCATTTGGTATGCCCTCCGTAGGGTTGCAGTCTATCCGGTAGATGGGAGGAGGACCATTCCTCGGAGGGAGGGCCCATGGCATACCATTGGCCATATAACGAATTGTTGATTAGACCAGAGCTGTCAGAACCTCGTTCAGCTACTTCACAGAGTGAGGTAAAGACTCACCACGATTCATGATTTATGGCCTGGGCTTTTCCGTCGAAGAGGAAGGGGCAACGGTGGAAGGAAGTTCGAGGCGTTCAAGCACATCTTGCTTGAGTTTTGTAGGCTCCTCAATTCGGTTATCTCGTTGCAAAGTATTGATATCCCTTGCTTTTCTGGCATTTAATTCGACTACATCCGCATCGTCACGGACTAAATGAGGGGTGAGGAAGACAAGGAGATTGAGTTTCTCGGTCGTGCGAGTCTGAGTTTTGAAGAGCCAGCCGAGCCACGGAATGTCTCCCAACAGAGGAACCTTCCGCTCACTGAGCGTGAGGTTATCACGCACTAATCCACCAACTACGAGCGTCTGTTGATCCTGAGCGATCGTCGTCGTTTCCATGGATCGCTTGCTCGTTGTGGGGCCGACCGGGATGCTTGCCGAACCGGAGCCGATGGTCTGAGCCACGTTTTCTGCGATCGCCGTAATCTCTTGCTTGATTTCAAGGCGAATCAAATCATCTTCAAGCACCTGCGGCGTCAACTCCAGCGTGACACCTACATCTTTCCGTTCAATGGTTACGAGAGTTCCACCGGTGATGCCTTGGGCCTGCCCGGTTGGGAATGGGCGATTTTCACCGACGACGATTTTGGCCTTCTGGTTATCGGCAGCGAGGACCTGGGGTGTAGAAAGGACATTCGTATCGGTCAGGTTCATCAGGAGGTTCATGAATGCGCGGACGTTGACCGTATTCAACACGGTGACTGCGCCACCGGTCGCTCCCCCTGCGGCGACGCCACTGATGGCCTGGGCGATGGAGGCGAGGTCTTCCGGCGTTCTGTTGAATCCACCGAGCAGTTGAAAAAATCCAGACTTTCCTGCCCCTAGTACCTGAGTGGGGTCGGTGCCGATTTGTCGAAGGCGATCTACTTGAACTTCCAGAATAACCGCCTCCACAAAGACCTGCTTACGCCGTATATCAAGGTCGCGGATCACTGATTGGAGATGACTCCAGGCGAGCTTGGTCGAACTGATCACGATGGAGTTTGTCGCCTTATCGGCAAACACTTGGACGGGAGCCTCGAATTCCGTCAGCGGCCTGATCGGAGGCCTGGTGCCGGGCGTTATCTGTGCAACGGTTTGCGAGCGTGCGACCAGATTAGTCAGCACAGCGGCGAGATCTGTCGCGTTGGCATGTTTAAGCTTGTACACGAACACGCCCCGCTCCGGCGGAAGGTCGCCCATAGGCACAACTTGATAAAGGTTGCCTCCTTTAGAAACGACAGCCAAACGAGCCGCTTCCAACGCCGCGACGAACATGTTGAAGGCCTGGTCCGGCGAGACCTTGGTTGGAGAAAACACGGAGATTTTCCCGCCTTGCTTCTTAATGGTTTCATCCAGTACGAAATTTTTTCCAGTGATCTCGCTGATAAAGCGGACGAAGACAGGGATTTCGACTTCGTTAAAGTCCAACGCAACCTTTGCCGGCTGGCCTCCGGCTCCCTGCGAGAAGAGGGGAGGCGGAAAGGTCACGGAGAGAAGCAGGAACAAAGCCAGGCAGGCTTTAAGTCCCCAGATTGTTTTCGATGGACGACGAACTATTGGAAGGGCTTGCACGATGGATAATTGAGTCCGTGGTATCGGTTGAGCTGGATGCGTGAATCTGACCGTATCATAGGCGTATCGAAGGACACAACCAGGATGAAGTTTTTCGAAAGGGACCCTCAGTTGTGTGCGAGAGAGGGGATTATCTCCGTCGACCCTTTCCTGATCAATGAGAGTCGGTTCTTTGAAGATAGTTAATTACTTTTACAAAAAAGCCGATAAGGAGAGGGCTACGCGCGTGGCCCAAGCAACCTATGCACCCAGGAATGCAGTTGTCACATGACGACCCTCTTCTACTGTTAGGCAGCCTGAATAGTGGTCGTGCTCATGTAGGTTGACTGTCAACACGCAACGTTCATGGGTACATTTTCAGCGATAAACTGATTGATCTGCGTCATTCTTCGTATATCCGATTTTGTGTCCTTTCAAACTGACCAAGTCGGGCAGGGAAAAGGTCTGTCCAAAATTGAATGGACCATGGGAAGGCAAGGAATATTCACGAGCCAAGCCCTTAATTTACAATGACTTGATTTAACGAATCGTTAAGAGAATAAGGCATCTAGATTGCAGATTCTCAAAGGTTTCACCCCTATGACAATGCTCACTATCAGGGGAGTCGAGAAGGGCGAATTGGGCCGCTGGGACAGGCTCCCATGTATGGCGATCTGCTAAGGTTGTAGCGTGCGCGCGAATAAAAAACCCCCTTTAAAATCCGATAAATCCCAGACCAGTCGCAGCCACAAACGTGGTGTGGTGGGCTACAGCAGGAAGACGGCTCTTCTTGAGGAAGCCATCACCCAAATGAATGCCGGAAAGTATGGGCGGTCTTCTGCCGCGCTGAAGGAATTACTGGCACTCGATCCGCACAATATGGAGGCGCGTCGGCTTTTCGCTACCCTCCACCTTCGTCTCGGGAGCCTTATCCCGGCGAGGCAAGCCTTTGACTCACTTATCGGCGAAGCGTTTCAGCGCCAAGACTATTGGCTTGCAGAATCCTTGCTTCGCGAATATTTAGCCGCCGGTCCTCGATGTGTTCCTTTCCTAGAGAAACTTGGGGCGCTCTATCAGGAAAAAGGAGATGCAATCGAGGCTGTTGCTGAGTATGGCAAGGCGATCGATATCTTGATCGAAGACCCTGACCCAGACAATCCACACCATGCCTCTCAGCTCTACGCAAAAATACGGGAGCTGGCTCCCGCGAGTCCGGTGGCCTTTCGATTGACATCCTTCTTTGACGCGCAAACCGGTGAGCTGCTGGTTCGTCAGTCCAACGACTCAGGACAATCGGCTGTCGCTCCATCACTCGACACGTCTGAGGAAGGTCAGGGTATTCAGGCTGGTCTTGAACCGATCGATGGGGTGATGCCCTGGGAGATTCAGGATTCTCAAGCGACGGCACCGGATGCGCTCAAAGTAGCCGATGTATCCGATTCATCAGGGTCGTTGATCCCGCCGGCGACCACAGACCTTCCTGCCCCTCAAGGGCCGACTCTCGATGGAGAGGTAGTGCCATTCGATCCACCCTTACAAGAGCAGACAGCCGACAGCGCGAATGAAGTGCGAAGTGATGCACCAGAAGAACTGCGCACACATGAATTTGAGAGTGCTCCTTCCGGAGTCCAGATGGGTGATTGTTCCGGACAGGTTGGCCTCGGAGATTCCCATCCCTTCGTTCCCCTATCAGCGCCCGCTACTGAATGTTCCGAGACACAACATGAGCCAGATCCAGCTGTGTCGACAGGTGGTCCTACCGCAGTTCAGGAACAAGACAGATTGTTGGCCGAGGCTGAGTCGGAGGCACCCTATGATCTAGATGTAAGTGGCTCATCCACGGTTTCCGCACCCATGGAGTCTGCCGATGCTTCGGGACCTCCGACGAACTCGACTCAGTCTATTGAAGCTGTCGGCATAATACCTCCATCCCAGATTGTAGAGATATCCAAGCCTGCCTTTTTGCGCACGGAATCTGAACCAATAGAGGACGAGAATAGACAACCCTCCGTACACCAACTCGTCAATATCGATTCCGAGAAGGAGGTAGTTAGAGAGCCGCCTCCAGACGCGGGTGTCCCATCGAGCCCGGAGCCGGTTCGAACCAATGAGATTTCAGAACCATGGAAGCAACCAGGCTTTTCATGGGAATCCGTGTTTAATCGTGCATGGAAGTTTGGAAGTGATCATTCAACGAATGTCTCCTCGTCGGAATTAACTCAGACGGACGTCGCGGAAGTACCTACTTCTGCCTCAGAAGCACCGCTCCAGAAAGAACTGCTGGAAAACCAAGCAGTTGAAATTCCTGAGCGTGAACCATCGAGGTCGCTTGGAGACCAAACCCCTTCTGAATCACGAATTACACCGATGCCGTGGGATCAGGTTCAGGAGTCGGTCGTTTCGATTCTCCCGACGCAAACAGAACAGCCGGTTGCCGAAAGCACAGAGTCAACGATAGATCGATCGACTCGTGAAGCTGACTTGGACTTGGTAACAACAATAAGTGAAGATCAATCGCAACCTGCGCTTTCTCCGATTGGTTCCGCTGCAGAAACAGAAACGTTCTCGATCGCTCCTGATCGACAGGTCTCGCCAGAGCCGCAAATTCCCGCTGCTGATTTAGCGCAAGTCTCTGTTCAGACAGAAGGGGACTTTAAATTTGTAGAACCGGAACAGCCGCTTCCAGGGATGAGCTCTCTGACGATGGATGAGCCGCCGGCGTTGGAAGCTCCTATGACCGCAGGAGCATCCTCGATTATCGAGAGTAGACCGGTCGCAGATCATGTGGTCGCATCCCAGGAGGTTACGCCGCAGAGCGCTGATTCCGTTTTAAGTACGGACAATGATCGCGAGATCCCTGCCGCTCAGAGTATTGTTCAGGAACCTCCCGTCATCCCCTCAAACCCTGCAAGTGAGGTACCGAGCAAGGAGACCGAAGAGATTCCAATTTTCCAGCCGTTACAAAAACAACAGGACATTTGTGAACTGCCGTCTGAAACAGCGGCAACTCCCCAACCCGACGAAGAAACGACCGAGGTGCAGACTCATGAACGGCAACCACAGACAATGGGGTTTGTTGAGGCGCGACCGCCTATTCCTGAACTGGTTCCTGAACCAGCGTCCGAACAAGAGGAATGGGTCAAAGCAGGAGAATCAATTCGATTTATCGAGCAACCTCAATCCTCTCCCATTGCCCGCATGCCCGGGTCGATTTCAGAACGGCAGGAAGACCATCGGTCTATGTCGGTAGCTGCGGCTGCTGTTGATGTGCTCTTTGAGTCGTCCCGAAATGTCAGGGCGACTGAGACACGAGATCCCGTGGCGGAGTCAAAGCCCGCCCGAAGATCCAGTTCTACGCTGAGTCGAATCCGCATTGCGATTGCCGGCTTTGTCAGCTCATGCTTTTCGACCACGCGTGCTATTGTGGCGACGTGTGTCGGGCTGGTGATGCTCTCGGGGGTCCTCATCGCATTAGGGATCGGCGCCATTGGACTGGCCTGGGTCATCCTGGAGGAGTCGCCATCTCCGGTATTTCAAAGCCTCACGACAATTCCTCAACGAACCTTGTCGGATTTCAAGAAAAACGGCTACTTTCTCCTCCTGGGGATTGACGCGCCGGTCGGTCACGATCCGATACAGGCGGGGTATGATCGGAAGCTTGATGCCGTCGGTCATGACGATTTGGCGTCGGCTTGTTTTAGGGGTTTCGGGACGATCGAAGGCTCGAATGCATCAGCCAATGTCATGCGTGGGTGGGTTCGCAGTTCAGATCCCGTCGGTGAGTTCAAGTCTCATCAGGAGACCATCAAGGGATGGAGCAACCAGCATCAGCTGGCGCTTGATCGGTATAGCAAGTGGCAAAAACTTCCCTTTGAAGACTGGGGTTACGGCCAAACCGTCAGTCTGCCCTGTGCCGCGATGATCTTCGCCCACCAGCTCTATGTGGCGGATGGGTTCCTGCAAGGTGCCGATCTCGGCGTCGACCGACTTGAAACGGACATGGAAGCATGGCGCATTGTAGCGGGTCAGGCAAAGACTCTGGCAGTAAAAATGTTGGCACTGCAGGCGATCAATGACGACATTGCAGTTGCTTCGGGGTTACTCGTACGCTCCGACTACGATGGAAAGCATCTTGGACGTGTCACCAAAATCCTTCGGCCGCTTGATCAAACTGAACTTTCGATGCGCTGGCCTATGCAAAGCGAACTGGTCTCGGCTTCGAAGACATACCAGACCCAACTGAAAGCAGCGAGAGCCGAAGAACAGTCGGCGTACACCATGGTGGCCTCAACTCTTCCTTTGCCGATGCAACGCCGCCTCAACGACTATGCAGAATATTACGACGCCTCTTACAAAGCTGCCGGCGAAGGACAATATGGTTCATTGCCGAAGTGGAAAAACTATATCCATTTTCCAGCGTCCGGCCTGATGGACTATTTCATTAATCCGATCGAGAATATTGTCGGCCTCCAACCGCTTGCACAATGGGACTTATACAACGGTTTCGTTGTCGATACGGATGCACACCTCCGGCTTGCCAGCTTACAAGCCTGGCTCAGACGTGGTCCCGCAGACGGAGATCTCCTTACGCGGATCGCGAAAGCAGGGCAGAGCCTCTATGATCCCTATACGGGATTGCCGATGTTGGTGAACATGAAAAAAGGCCACCTCTACAGTGTCGGCCACGACGGGAAAGATCAAGATGCCGATCCTCAGTCGGATGTGGTGGTAGAGATTCCCGCCATACAGACGTCTGCCGCTCAGGCGAAACCATCAGCCGCTTCATCCAAGCCGAGATAAGCCTTTCCCACTACTACCGGCCTGCCCTGGCATTTGCTTGACAGCGCTAGGAGTATTTCACACAATCAGCGGGCCTTGTATAGACGAATGAGGTGTGTCATGGGACATTCACCAAGACGATTCTTTAGCGGCCTCTTCGTGAAGAAGGGCGCGACATTTCCAACTGCTGTTCCGACGCAGATCGTATCCAACGAGGAATTTTTCCCGATTTGCCAAACGGCCGAACAGGCTTGCGTCGAGAGGCTAACGAGAGAGTTGGTGGAAAAGGCGGCAGCTCAGCGTGGATTGACACGTCGAGACTTCTTGAAGACCACCGGCGGTGTGGCGGCGGCGCTACTGGCCATGAATGACTCATTCGGCCGCTTATTTAACATCGAGGAAATCGAGTTGTTCGAAACAGCAGCGTTTGCCGAGCAGCAGGGGGATCCGTATTTTATCTTTGATGTGCAGACCCACTACGTCAGTTCCCACTATGATCCCTCCGATGCCGAGTCCGGTCGGAAGGGCGCCGTTTCCAAACAGGCCCTGCTGTCGTTGCGAAAGCACATTCGTGAGACAGGGCTCAACCCGAAACTCGCAGGGGATCGAGGCACCCTCGATGATCTTTCGTGGAAGAATTTCGTCAAAGAAGTGTTTTTCGATAGTGAAACCACCGTGGGTCTAATCAGCACGCCGCCGGGACCCTATCCACAAGAGGCCGTTGTCCCGCCGAACGAGATGGCCCACATCCGGGATGAGATCAATCGGTTGGCCGGTTCGCAACGGATGCTGGCGCACGGTCTCGCGACCCCCCAGCTGGGTGCGGCTGATTTGGAATTCATGGCGATGCAGGCTGAAACCCTCAAGGTCGACGCCTGGAAATGCTATACCGGTTCCTGCCCAAAGGGATTTGACAGGGGATGGCGAATGGATGATGAACAGATCGCCTATCCAATGTTGGAACAGGCGCGAAAGCTCAATGTGAAGCGAGTATGTGTTCACAAGGGACTGCCCCTCGGTCCCGTGCCGGACTACAACCATCCGAGAGATTTGATCAAGGCGGCCAAGGACTTCCCAGATCTTAACTTTTTGGTGTATCACTCTGGGCTCCGAGGCACGGCATCGATCGATCAGATATTTGCGAAAACCGGCGAGATCCCGTGGACCACGGAATTTTGCCGGATGAAGCAAGCGGAGCCGAGTATCTCCAATGTCTATATGGAGCTGGGCTCGACCTTCGCGCAATTGGTGACGACCTATCCATTGATCTGTGCGCATCTGCTGGGGCAAATTATTCGCTCCTTTGGCATTGATCACGTGCTTTGGGGAACCGATTCCATCTGGTACGGAACGCCGCAATGGCAGATCGAGGCATTTCGGCGATTCCAGATCCCTGAGGAATTGATCGAGAAGCATCAGTATCAGCCTCTGACGAGGCGGGCGAAGGAGCGGGTTTTTGGATTGAACGCGGCCAAGATTTTTGGAGTTGATGTCGAAGCAAAACGACGCGAGGTGCCCAATGACACTCTCGGTCGGCTCAGAATGAGCTATCTGGAAGAGGGGCCGGAGCCAAGCCGAAGAGCGTATGGATGGGTGGTGGGGTGAGTTTGGGCAGCTCAGTGCATGCGCGCAACGAGACATCAACCTGCTCTGTCCAAGGGGTGAATGGGGTGAGAGAAAAAGAAAAAAGGAGAGGCGGATGAAAAGTGAAATTCTGTATCCCGGTGCGTTTCCGATGGTGCGGGTTGAATTGGCAGAGGGAGAGCATATCAAGGCTGAATCGGGCGCGATGGTGGCCTGCTCACCGACCATCGACATTGAGAGTAAAATGGAGGGAGGATTTCTGGGAGCGCTGTCACGAAAGTTTCTGACGGGAGAGAAGTTTTTCTTCCAGACGTTGCGCGCCAGTCGGGGTGCCGGCGAAGTGTTGCTCGCTCCAACCGTGCCTGGCGAGATCGTTGTTCTCGATCTCGATGGCGTCAGCGAATATATGGTGCAAAAGGATGGATTCCTGGCGGGTGCTGATGGGGTTGCGATCGATAGTCAGATGCAGAGTATGAGCCGTGGATTGCTGAGCGGGGAGGGTTTTTTCATCTTAAAAATGAGCGGGAAGGGGATGCTCCTGCTGAACAGTTTCGGGGCTGTTCACAAGATCGAGTTGAAACCTGGTCAGGAATATATCGTGGACAATAGCCATCTGGTGGCTTGGTCCACCACCACAACGTACAACATCGAGAAAGCCACTTCCGGATGGGTGGCCAGCTTCACGTCAGGCGAGGGCTTTGTCTGCAGATTCCGCGGACCGGGTCTTGTGTTTATTCAGAGTCGCAATCCAGGCGGGTTTGGAGCGTGGGTGCGACAGTTCATCCCTGTCACCGAGTAGCGGCAGCTGAAAATGACCGTCAACTTTGTTCTCGGCTCGCAAGAGATCCTCACCGTACCCCAAATGAGGAAGGAGCTGTCTTGGCAGCTTGGGGTGGGAGGGTGGAAACTGTCACGCCTCCGGTTTCTGTTCGCCTGCGGCCTCGTTCACGGCCATGTTGAGATGCCGCCCGTTTCGCGATGATCATCAGCACTCCCAACGCACTCTGTTTCGGCGACGAATTTCCAGCCAGTGGTGCACCATGTCTTGCCCATGTCGAAGGACATGGGCTCACGATGACGTTTCTCCCGGATGCTGATGCATGTGGGCGCCGTTCGGAATCTGTTCCATTTTCAGAACTGACCGTTTCGGCAGGCGGGTTGGATCATGACCAGCTTGTCGCGACATGGGCGGGAGCGACAGGGCAGCGCACACTGTATCTCAAAAATCCAGACTTGATTCGTGCCTTCCGACAAGCCGCGCCCGATCGTTTGACCATCCCCCTTGAACGAGCGGCGGAACAGGTTCGTCAGGTGCGGCAACGGCGCCGGATCGTGTGGATGCTCGTCGGGGGGACGCTCCTGGCCTCGGTGCTGGGGCTTTGGTTCGGAAGCGATCTGCTGGTAGAACTCGCTGTCGATCGAATACCGGTCGAGTGGGAGCAGAAGCTGGGTGAGTCTGCCTATCATGATTTCCTTGCTCGTCAGGAGGTCATGAAAGAAGGCCCCGCCGTGGCTGCCGTCACCGAGATGACCCATCGCATGACCGACACGATCGCGGGAAACCCCTACACGTTCGATATCACTGTCGTGAAAAGCGATGTGGTAAATGCCTTTGCCCTTCCCGGTGGGTATATCGTCGTGTTCACGGGACTGATGAAGAAAGCGGAAAACTCGGAAGAAGTGGCGGGTGTGTTAGCCCATGAGCTGAACCATGTGCTGCAGCGGCATGGACTTGAACGTATCGTCAAGCAGCTGGGCTTTGTGGCCGTTGTGTCGATCGTGCTGGGGAATCAGCAGGGGTTGGGTGGAGTCATGAAGCAGCTTGGCATTGAATTGATGACGTTGAAGTTCGGTCGAGCACAGGAAACTGAGGCGGATCTGACTGGTCTTCAGCTGCTTCACCGTGCCAAGATCGATCCCAACGGCATGATTACGTTTTTTCAACGATTGGCTGAGAAAGATGACGGACGAGTCGAGTGGTTCTCCACCCACCCGATGAGCAGCGCGAGAGCTGAGCGTCTGAACGCTGAGCTCACAGATTTGCCGAAGCAAACCTCTGAGCCGTTTACATTCGATTGGACCAACGTTCGAGCCTCGCTTGGTGCTCAAGCAGGTGGTAGTCCGTGAATCGCTCGCGGCCGATCTGTATCGGGATCATTGCCGATACCCACGGTCTCTTCGACCCGATGATCGTGCGTCATTTTGATGGTGTGGATCATATTGTTCACGCCGGTGATATCGGTAAGCGGACCGTCATTGCACAGCTTGAGGAACTTGCACCGGTAACGGCTGTCTCAGGCAATGTCGATAAATATGAGGAGAGCGGCTTTCCGACAGAGGCTCTAGTCAGGCTGAATGGCTTCCGCATCGCCATCCGGCATGTTGTCTTTGAAGCTGGAAAGCTGACCAAAGAGGGAAGAGCGTTTCTCGATCGTACCAGACCAGACATCTGTATCTTTGGTCATACCCATCAACCGAAGAATGAATGGCTCGGAGACACGCTGTTGTTCAATCCGGGATCGGCGGGTCCAAAGCGGTTCACGCTGCCACGAAGGCTGGGGCTCCTCAAGATCAGTGAAGGTAAAGTCAGTGCCTCCCATGTCGCACTTGCCGACTGTGCAGGGAAGCCGGACTGCCTGGCCGACATTTCACGTCCTCCGTCAAATGACGGACGAGAGGATACGAAGATGAAGAAACAACGCTTGCGTTGAAGCCACGCGGATGGAAGTGCTAGACTTTTAGAGGAGATGAGCATGCCGGGAAAATCTCATAGAACTCCTGAGCAGAGAAGCGTGACTGGACTTCAGCTGGACCCGGTCATTGAAGCCTATAAGCGAGATATCGACCGCACGTTGCTCAGAGAAAACTTGAAGCTCACGGTTGAGCAACGATTCCTGAAGTTGTGCGAGTTGCAAAGGCTGGCGACCGAACTGCGGAAAGCCGGCTCGGCCAGTGCCTCATGACGGACTTCGCTACGCTCCTTCAGCTCCTGGTCAAGCACAATATCGACTTCATCATTATCGGAGGAGCTGCCGCCACCACGCACGGATCGGCGCGGTTGACGGAAGATCTGGATGTCGTCTACGGTCGCACACCCGAGAACATAGCCAGACTCGCGGCCTGTCTAGTCCCCTACAAACCTTACCTTAGAGGAGCCCCGCCTGGGCTACCCTTTCAGTTGGATACTGCGACAATCCAACGCGGTCTGAATTTCACACTCACGACCGAACTTGGTGCTCTTGACCTCTTCGGCGAAATTCCAGAGGGGGGTCGTTATGAGGATATGCTTCCTCATACGATCACCATCACCGTGTTCGGAGCAACCTGTCGATGTCTTGGTCTCAAGCGCCTGATCGAGGTGAAGCGCGCAGCCGGAAGGCCTCGCGACCTCGAAGTAGTCGCCGAGTTGGAAGCGCTTCTTGAAGAACGAGAAGGCCGAAATCCCCACGAGAGTTGAGCCGCCCTCGCACGTCACAACGAGCGTTGGAGCACGTTAGACTCAGAAACTTGTTCTGTCAGTACGGTGAGTAAGGCTCTTCGGAATTTTGCGGGCAAGATGTGGGTCTTCGTACGAAGGGGACTGACGCAGAAAAAATTCGAGCTCGTTTTTGTGCTGTGCTGAACCTGCGCCCAGCGCATTGAATGAGATCATGATGACCTCATGCTTCACAGAAAGGAATAATACAATGAACACAATGGTTCGGAGACTTCTCACCGCGGTCGTATTGATGTGCTTCATAACGGCCAGTACCGCCTGTTACGGTCCGTTCAACCTCACGAAGAATGTCTATCATTGGAACAGCAACATCAAAGGCAGCGGGCAAATCAACGACAAATGGATGAAGGAAATCGTTTTCTTCGGCATGTTGATCATACCGGCCTATATGTTCTCGGCATTGTTGGACACGTTTATCTTTAACTCGATGCACTTTTGGACCGGGGAAAGTCCGATCAAGGCTTCCGACATGAGCAGTGACGGCACAAAGGTCACTACCTTGGGTGAAACCACCATCCGATGGACTCCTTCGCATGATGGAGCGGCGGTATCCTATGAGCGCCACGGAATCGTTGAACGCCGAGCGACGATCGTGGCTAATGCAACCGGATATCGCCTCGTCGATGAGAACGGAAACCTTTTGTCGGAGGCAGAGTACGGAACAGACGGGAGTGTTCGGCTTCTCGATGGCAATTGTCAGGTTGTGAAGCAATGGAATGAGGAGGCGTTGAAAGCGTTCGCTCAGGAGCGTCCTGCAATATTCAGTGAACTAGGTAGGTGAAGTGACAGTAAGAGGGCGGCCTGAGTCCGGCTCACCAGCTTCAGGCTGCACCGAAGGATTAAAAACGTAGCCCAACACCCAACAATCCGTAGTGGGTGCGGAAATCCATGGCGAGGCTTTCCCAATGATAGTTGGAGGACAAATACCGATACTCGCCGAACAGAAAGAGCTTAGAACTCAAAAGAATTTGCGCTCCTCCAAGAAACTGGTGTGTAAAAGCTCGAGCTGAATCAAAATCGTTGTCGTCTCGTCCTGCGATGTTGGGGTTCAGGAGCGTCCCGTGAGACCAGCCGATGCCGACTCCGACGTACGGACGAATCTGCTCGCCGGGATAGCGCAGGATCAGGTTGAACGTTGTATTGATCAGGAGCAAGTCGGAATAACCGGTCTCAGTATTCTGCCCATGGGCGCTGTTGGGAAAGGACAGTGCTCCGCTATGTATGTTCGAATCAAGCTCAAGTCCTACCATTCGATGCAGCGCAGCCGGAAAGAGTCCCACCTTTAGTCCGGCACCGAAGCCTGCCTGATTCGTGGCGGGAACAGTCGTTCCTTGGTTGAAAATATTTACATCGCGAGGCCAGCTACCCAGCGCATACGCACTTAGTTCCACGTCTCCGAATTCGGCCGGTATTGCCACTTCGGTGACGCAGAGATAGCCGAACAACACACCGAGTAGGCTGATAAATCTCGTAAGGGAATCGAGTCTCACGATTCCACGAGGAGATGAAGGCGGATAGTAAAAGGGCCTTCGGTAAGTCGTTCCGAAGACCCTTTTTTCAGCTTGCTATAGCTGACTAGTTACCACGAACGATTGTGCACCATTCACCGAGGATGCCCAAGATATTCTTGGCGGAATGGTCCACGGAGGCGACTTTGGTAATACCCCCGGCCGTCTTTGCAGCCTGGATGCTTGCATCACCGGTTGCGACCCATCCAAGAATCGACTGGCCGCAGGCCTTGCCCTCTTTGGAGGCTCCTGCCTCATCGGTCGCGACATCGCCGTACTTCGTTTCATTGTAGATACCGCCCAACATCGGAGAGGCGACGATCTGACAGCCGCTCATGCTGAGGCCAGCAAGGGCAATGACTGCAAGGAATAGTCGGGATGCGTGCTTCATGGGTCCTCCTTAATGAAAGATAGAAATTTCGATTGCCTAGGAATCAAGACAATCATCGAGAGCGGAGTATAGTCGCACACATCACATTCGTCAATTTTAAATTGAACCAAAGAAAATTGAATTTATGGCATTCTTCATTTCGACGGCGAGGATCGAGCGAGAAGGCAATGACGCGAAAGGCTGATCGCGATGCTGTGCCACTAAGGCACATGCTCCGTGTTGGGGCTGTGGTCTCTCTGGACCGGACTGGCGTGTTGAAGTAAGTAAGAATTCCAGGGCCGAGAAAATGTTGTTGCGCTTCGCTGTGAATCGTCTATAATTCACCCGTTTGAAAAACGAGCACTAGTCACTTCCCTAGTGGCAAAATATTTTGTAAACATCGATAGTGAGTTCGGCTATACTTCGTCTCGGTGTTTTTGCAGTAGCATGGGTGCTTAACTAATTCTAACGGAGGAGGACTTATGTCGAAGAAAGTGCTCTTATTGGCGGTCGCCGTACTGTTCGGCAGCCAGGCTGGTTTGGCGATGGCGTCCAATCCAGACACCGGTCCAGGCTGTGGTTTAGGAAAGTTGGCTTGGGGAGAGTACAAGGGGCAGAAGGAAATCGCCCCCCAAGTGCTGCAAGCGACTACGAACGGCACCTTTGGCAGCCAGACGTTCGGTATCAGCTTTGGCACCTCCGGTTGCACCAATGATGGCAAGGTCATGAGCGAGCACAAGACGACAATGTTCGCAGCGCTGAACTTTGAGGCGCTCACCGCTGAGATGGCTCAAGGACAGGGCGAACACTTGGCTTCGCTTGCGACGCTGATGGGTGTGCCGGCGGAGCGTCAGGGAGAGTTCTTTGCTATGACCCAGGAGCGGTATACGTCTCTGGTTCAAGCTGGGGAAGCTTCTCCGGTCGCATTGGTAAAGTCTCTCAATGATGCGATCGCGGGCCATCCGGTCCTCGCGCAAGCATCGGTACGCTAAGTTATTTATTATAGGGGCCCTGGCAGAGATGTCAGGGCCCTTGTTGTCTCTGTACACCGTGCTGGTTCTTCTTCTTGCATTTCTGATCTGTTTAGGTGCCCCCCTTTCTTCCGATGCGCAGCAATCCGATCGTGAGCTGTATCTCCAGCAACTCATTGATCGGGCCGAGCAGGCCAAGCTGGCGGAACAGCGCGAATGGCATCTCCTGTTGCACTACCGAAAGTGGCTTTTCGGTGGATATGAGAGCGAGCAGGACGATCCAGGATTTTTCTTGTCTTCCAATGGGAAGACGGATCCGTCTGCTGAGCTCGCGTCTACCCTTGCACAATTCTTTTCCCCTGAACCGGTCGGTCGCTCTCGGCAGCCGGCTCAGTGCGCTTTCATCGCTCGGTACCACTGGCTGAGAGAGCAACTGCAGTTTGATCCGACTCGGCTTCCACCGCTCTCTTGTGATCGATTCGATCGGTGGTACGAGGATTTCGAAGCCCAATCTATTTCTCTGATCTTTCCCTCTGCCTTTCTGAACAACCCCGCCTCCATGTTCGGCCACACCCTGTATCGCGTCGATCAGAAGGGCCAGACGGAACAGACCCGTATTCTCGCCTACACCATCAACTATGCGGCGGACGTGCCTCCCAACGCCGGTCTTGCGTATCCTATACGAGGTATCTTCGGAAGCTATCGAGGGTACTTTTCAACGATTCCCTATTATCTGAAGGTTCAGCAATATCGGGACATCGAAAACCGGGATATTTGGGAGTATCGCCTGAATCTCACGGAAAACCAGCTGCGGCGATTTCTGATGCATGCATGGGAACTGGGGAATGCCTACTTCGACTATTTTTTCTTCAAGGAGAATTGCTCGTACCATATTCTTGCGCTGTTGGATTATGCCGATCCCGAATTGCACTTGACGGATGAGTTTATCGGATGGACTGTCCCGGCCGATACCGTTCGATTGATCGTCTCAAAACCTAGCCTGGTTTCCGATATCACCTATCGCCCTTCCCGTAGTACCGTCATCAAGCGAAAGCGAGAATCCTTACCAGCAGCGGAGCGAGATCTGGCTCATCGAATTACGCAAGACGTTGGAGAGCTGACAGCAGCGACATTCACTCAATTGGTCCCTCCCAAGCAGGCTTTTCTGCTGGATTTAGCGTCAGATTATCTGCGCTACCGGATTGAGACGACTGATTCTCCAAAACCGGAATGGAAGGAGCGTAATAGAGCGGTTCTGACGACCCGCAGTCAACTTCGCATCCCCTCCGAAGAATTTACCGTGCGCCCCTTCGCGAAACAGCCTGAGCTAGGCCATAAGATGCACCGAGCTGCGATCGGGGGAGGCTGGCGCAATAACGATACATTTGAAGAAGCGACGTTTCGCGGTGGCTATCATGATTTGCTCGACCCGGAGGTCGGGTATACTCCTGATGCGCAGATTGAAATGGCCGCGATCACGGTACGGCACTACAATCGAGCGGATCAAACCAGGGTCGAACGGGCGACGTTGCTGAATCTTCTGTCTCTCTCGCCGATCGACACCGTCTTTCACGCACCTTCCTGGAAACTCAACGTTGGAATGAACACTATCCGGCATAACGATTGTCAACTCTGCAGCAACGGCTTCTTCAACGGCGGGATCGGAGGGGCGAAGGAATTTCGGTTGCTCAAGCGAGAAGTCCTGTTCGCCTTCGCAGAAACTGAAGCAAGTGTCAGTAAGGCCTATCATGAAATGCACCGAATCGGCGGCGGTGGAACGGTCGGGATGTTGGCTGATGTCACTGAACGGTGGAAACTCATGGCAACGGGGACCTATTTGAAATTTCCATTGGGTGACAAATCCGATGATTTTCGATGGTATGTCGGATCGCGCTTCACAGTAGCGCAAAATTGGGCGGTCAGGTTGGAGTACAATCATCGCGATCGCGACAACGATGTCCTGTTCAGCGTACAAGCATTTTTTTGATCGTATTGAAGGCATCCAAGTGGTTTCGGCCACGCTCTTCCTTCTCCAGATAAGTTTCGCTATCCTCTGCCCGTGAGTTTTCTCGACCAATTCTTCGTCTACTACCCCGAACCTTGGCAAGACCGAGACTGGGCAAGGCTGAGCGGGTTGCCGCTCGAAGATGTGTGGTTTCAGACTTCTGACGGTGCCCGTTTGTTCGGCTGGTATGTTGAGGCGGCGGCCGACCGTCCGGTCATTCTCTGGTGCCATGGCAATGCGGGTAATATCATCAACCGTCTTGAGAATCTGAAGCTCTTGTACCAGATAGGGCTGTCTGTTTTCTTGTTCGACTATCGAGGATATGGGAGAAGCCAGAATGTCCGCCCCAGTGAGAAAGGACTCTACGAGGATGCGTATGGATCGTATGATTACCTGACCAGAATTAGAAAAATCCGTCCCGAACGTATTATCCTGTTCGGGCGCTCGCTCGGAGCCTCCGTGGCGGGCGAGCTGGCGGCGCAACGACCGGCTTCGGCTCTTGTACTGGAATCGTCATTTCCTTCCATCGAAGCAGTGGCCAAATTGCATTACGGCGGTTTCCCGGCTCATTGGTTCCTTGGAGCAGAATTTCGACTGGTCGACCGCCTGCCCAATCTTTCACTGCCGAAGCTGATCATTCACGGTGACCAAGACGACATTATCCCCATCGAATTAGGACGCCAAGTCTTCGACGCGGCCAAACCACCGAAGGAATGGTATGTGATCCAAGGCGCCGGCCATAACGACACCTATGTGATGGGCGGCACTTCCTACTTCCGTCTTCTCGGGGAGTTCATCAAGAAGGCGCTCGCCTCAAGCTGAAAGTTATGGGACAGACGAGAGAGCTTCTCGAAATCACCGTTTTGCTTCCGGGGGAGGCCAGTTCATTTCCGTATGCCGGCCGCAGTAGTAACACAGAAGGCGGTACCGGGCCTTGCGGCGAGGATTGGGCAAAGAGATGAAGGTGATGGGAGTATCATCGAACGGGCATGTCGGTTGGTCATGGAGAAGATGCGTTTCCGCCATCAAGGTAATGGAGGCCACGTCCCAGGACGGCTGGTGTTCCTCTTTGCCGGTAATCTTCTCGACGGCGTGACAACGTTCGCAGGTCGCTTCGTAGGATTTTATGCGGGCGCTGTGCGGAGTGTGGTCGGCAATGGCCATCGCTCCACCGCAGCCTGATTTCATACAAGTCAGATGCTCATGCTGAAGGGCTTTGACGAATCGAAGATGAGCATCGCGTTCATGCTCTGATTTCATCGGCACTCCTCCCTTTCCTAAACTCTCTTTTCTCCAAAGAACGGTATCCGGGTTGGTTCCCCTGCGCACATTGAGCGAGCACAGAGTGTCACACCCGTCTCCCTGTCTGTGAGGGGGTTGGATTAGTTTTGAACTGCGCGCATTGACCGAGCGTCGCCCCTGATCTGAAATATGATCCAATCTCGGCGCGCGGTCAGCGAGCACCAAAACTAATCAAACCCCCTCGCTCTTTATATTCCCCAACCTCCGCTGATTTGGATATTCGCCCCGTTCACGTACCGTGCGTCCTCGCTCAGCAGATATCGAACGGCTGCAACGGTATCGTCGACCGTTCCAATGTATCCGGCGGGAATACGTTTGGTCATGGCGGCGAGTTCTTGCGGTGGCGCGCTGCCGGAATCGATGAAACCTGGCGAAATCGCATTCACGGTGATGCCGTACGGCGCCAACAGTTTGGCCAATGTGCGAGTCAAAATGAGTACACCGGCTTTTGCGATATAGTGGGCGGTCACGTCGGCTTGCGCTTCCATCTGATCCGCATTGGCCATACTGAAACTGATGATACGCCCGGCCTTGCGGGCCCTCATGCCCGGCGCGACGGCTTGAGCAAGATAGAAAACGGGATGCAAGTTGCCGTCGAACATTTCATTCCAGCCCTCGATGGTTTCGTCGAACAGGTTCACTCGATGATATGGGCCGGCGCCGTTGATGAGGACATCGATTCGCCCCCATTCCTCTTCAACCTGTGTGACCATGTGCTTGGCTGCGACGGGATCGGAAACATCGCATCGGAACGCCAGCGCTTGTCCACCTCGCTGCGTGATATCCTTTGCCGTTGTCTTGGCCTCAGCTTCGCTGGTTCTGTAACAGAAGGCGATTTTCCACTGCCGTGAAGCGAGGTCGAGGGCAATCCCTCGTCCGATGCCTTTCGCTCCTCCGGTGATCAGTGCAACGTGCTGGGTCATGCGGTCTCCAGATTGATCGATTGGTACGTCATTATGCTCTCGTTCGCAATCGTTTGGCGAGTAATTCCAGCACACCCGTGGTACGAGTCGAAAAAGACCGCTCGTTTTTTGGCTTCTTGGTTTCGGCTGCACAGGTTTCAATGAGAGCTTCAAGGTCGGCCAAGGTATCGACATCTCGCCAGGGTTGAATCACGGAAGCCTTGAGTCCGATTCCCGCTGCTTTCTCCTGTGTGAGTCTGAGCACCTGATCGGTCGACCAAGGAATGTCGGCGAAGAGTTCAGGTGCCACCCGCTTGAGGCCGATCAGATAATAGCCTCCATCAAACGCCGGACCGAGCACGAGGTCATGGTTCTCCAGCGAGGCGAGGGCCTGTCTGAAATGGTCGAGCGGAAGCGTCGGCACATCCGTCCCAATGAGCAAAACCTGTCCGTATCCTCGCGCGAACAGTGTGTTAAATGCTTGGTTCATGCGCGCGCCGAGGTCGTCGCCGACTTGATCGATCAGCTTCACGCCCTGCCGCTCCTCCATGATCTTGAAGAAGACATGTGTTGCTGACGGTGAGCAGGCCAGATAACGATCGATCGGCAGCTTCAGTTTCGAGGCTGCCCCCTTTGTTCTCTCCAAAATATCGAGCACAAAACTGCCATGGAGCGTGGCCGCTTCCTCCGGAGTCAGTGGCGGGCAGAGACGCGTCTTTACCTGACCCGGGATTGGTGCTTTGGCAAAAATTACCAAAGCAGTGTTGAGGACTGAGGACTGCGGACTGAGGTTAAGGCCCGGCATTCACTACCTCACCGCCCGATAGACGCGAGCAAGTCGATGGGGGCTGACCCCTGCCCAGTACAGGAAGCGCAGGGTCCACATCAAGAGAATGGTTTTCAGCGGGCCTTGTGTGTCCCATCGTCTAAACGAGGTGACGACGGTGTCACGGAGCGCCACTGTTCGACCTGCTTGCTGCAGTCGCCCGCTGAATTCGATGTCTTCCATCAATGGAATCTCGGAGAAACCTCCGAGCAGTTCGAACACTTGGCGGCGGACAAATAGGGCTTGGTCGCCGGTCGCGATGCCCGTCAAGCGCGACCGGCGATTCATGAATGAACTGATGACTCGACCCCAAGCCGAGGGGCTGTCGAATCGGACGTTGAAGCGCCCACCCACTGCGGTTCGCTTGGCCAAGGCTGATTCAACGATCTGTCCAGCTTGTGCCGGCAACTGTGTGTCGGCATGTAAGAACATTAGAATGTCGCCATGGCTGGCCTTCGCCCCTTCGTTCATTTGGTGCGAGCGCCCTCGTGGCGCCGTGATGATGCGGGCATTGGCCGTGCGGGCGCAAAACTCTTGAGCGAGGCTGAGGGTGCCGTCGGTACTGCCTCCGTCAACGATGATGATCTCGGTGAGGGCAGACCCCGATAGACACGCAAGGGTCCGTGGAAGGCTCTTTTCTTCGTTTAAGGTCGGAATGATGACGGATATCGTCATCAGAGGTCACGTTGTGGGTTTCTTAGGCTCGACGAACATAAAGTACATGACAATGATGATGGTGACCCAGAAGAGGACCTGCTTGTGCCAAAAGAGGATTTCTCCGTATTGAAAGAGGCCCAAGGCCAAGGCGATCGCGATGGCCATGACTCCATAGCGGAGAATCGGAGTTTCGATGGCGGCATTGGCCCAGATCGCAAGGCCGGCGAAATAGATGAGAAACGGCATGACATTGATCTCGAAGCCGCCGCTGATGGACAAAAACACATTGAGAAAGCCGATGAACATCAACGCGGTACCGACCATCAAGCCGATGACGTGTATTTGATGCTCGTTTCCACTTCCCTGCTCTCCCGGTTCGGTCGGATGTGACGGGTGCAGCGATTTGTCTTGGGGAGGCGGCAGATCGGACGGAGTCATGGCTAACAGCTCACAGGATGTTCAAAAAGTCCGTCCAGCGAGGCCGCAACGAGCGAAGAGACAAGGCGTACGCTTCGGTACGTTGAGTCTCTGAGCGATGCGAGAACGAAGCTGGAGGATTTTTTCAACATCCTGCTAGACTTTAAAATGTTTACTGAGCGTCAAAGTTTGTTGCTGATAGGATGATCCCAACACGGACCCATAGAGTTGTGTCGGCATGCCCATCATCTTGTCATACACGACCTTGAAAAAGGTCTGTCCATCATGGATCAAGAATGGCACGTCATGTGGGCGAACTTCCAGCACCACCTGTGTGCCTTTGATCTCTCCTTTCGACCCATAACCGAAGCCGGGGTCGAAAAAACCGGCATAGTGTGTCCGCAACTCTCCGCAGGCTGCCTCGTAGGCCACCATTTCGGCGGCGTAGCCGGCCGGCACACGAATGCGCTCCTTCGAGGCCAGGATATAAAACTCTTCCGGCTCCAATAGCAAGCTATCGTGGCGATGGCGATGGAGCGGTTCCCAAAAATCAGCCGCGGCATAATGGCCGACTTTCTCAAGATCGATGACGTGACTATTTTTCTTTGCGCGGTAACCGATCACACGGGTGTCGCTCTGATCCGTGCCGGCGAGATCAATGCGGAGGAACAGTCCGCGCTCAACACGGAAGTCTCCGTTGTCTACAGCCTTGTGGGATGCCATATTGTGATAGAGCAATGGCGTGTTTCGATGCAGAGTCCGAACCGTTCGGTCCGGCACCGTAGCCTCGCCGCACACAAACCGGATTTGGTTCAGCGACTGCCCCGTGCGAACTTTGACGGCAAACGAGCGGGGGACGACCTCCAGGAAAAGTTGGCCTCGGTAGCCGGCACGGATTTCGTCGAATCCGGAGGTGAGATCCGTCACGACGCGCGTGAAGACATCCAGACGGCCGGTCGTGCTTTTCGGATTCGCCCGTGCGCGGATCGTCTTCGGAAGGGCCAGCTGTTCCAGCAACGGAACGAGATACACATGGCCTTTCTCCAGAATCGCCCCGTCGGTCAGATCCATCTCGTACATCACGAGATCCGACTGATAAAAATCCAGCACGTTCAGTCTAGAAGAGATGGCCGACAGTTCCGGCAGGAAGCTGCTGATCAGTCTATAGGCTTTGCGGCCTAGACGGAGATCGAGGCTGGCCGGCTGGATCTGCCGATCTTCGACCGTCGGAGAGGCGCTGATGGCTCGACTTGTGATCAAACGCTTGATGTCCTGATAGGGGAGAATGCCGGCTCGGGGTGAATGAGTCGTCACAGGTCGTCCGCATCTCCGCCGCAGCTGTTACCCCAGGCGGCGTAGCCGTCGCGGTCGGGGTAGCTGTCGCTGCAAGCCGCATAGGCTTCTTCCGGATCATCCAGCGAGGAGAGTCCACCAATCATCGGAAGCTCCCGCCGATTGTCGGACTTTGGCTGGGGATAGCGGAACGTCTTGTCCTCATAATTTCTGAGAACCGCCCCGTCCTCATCCAGATGGACCACGTAGTTGTCGGGGAGCAACGGGATCTTGCCGCCGCCGCCCGGCGCATCGATCACGAAATGGGGCACGGCCATTCCACTCGTATGGCCCTGGAGAGCTTTGATGACGTTCAGACCTGTTTCGACGGTCGTCCGGAAATGATTCGTTCCCTTGGTCAAGTCGGCCTGATACAGATAATAGGGCTTCACCCGCGCAAGGAGCAGCTGATGAACGAGGCGTTTCATGACTTCCGGATCGTCGTTCACACCCTTGAGGAGAACTGTTTGAGCTCCCAGGGGAATGCCGGCATCCGCGAGCATGCCGCAGGCGGCTTTGACTTCCGGTGTCAGCTCGTCCGGGTGATTGAAATGTAGGTTCATGTAAATGGGATGGTACTGTTTTACCATCTCACACAGTTTGGAAGTGATCCGTTGGGGCAATGACCCGGGGACGCGCGAGCCGATCCGTATGAGCTCCAAGTGGGGAATCGTCCGAAGCGCCTTCAGCACACGTTCGAGGAGATGATCGGGAAGCAGCAGCGGGTCGCCCCCCGAGAGGATGACATCGCGCACTTCCTTGTGCTCGCGTAGGTACTGGATGGCGCGGTCCAATTCTCCTTTTTTGAGGAAACCGGGCTTGCCGACCAGTCGCTTTCTGGTACAAAACCGGCAATAGATCGGGCATTGATTCGTCACCATGAGCAGCACCCGGTCCGGATAGCGGTGAACGAGGTGAGGTACCGGGCTCATGAGATCTTCCTCAAGGGGATCGTCGTCGGCCGCAATGTCGTCCAACTCTGCCGTGTCGGGCACCACCTGCTTCCAGATCGGGTCATCCTTCGATTTGATCGTCTCGAGCACAGTCGGAGTGATCCGCATGGGATAAGGACCGACGATCGCTTCAACCTCTTTTTCATCGAGACCGAACCGTTCGGCCAAGTCCTTGGGCTTCACGATGCTCTTGGCCAGAACCTGTCTCCAGTCTTCCATGTATCGTCCTTCGTTGATCAGTTAATCCGGCAAGAGGGGTGTTCGTCGTCTTTGCCGGAAACCTCGGGCGTGGTGCGGGCCTGCGACTGAAACTCGGTTGCCGTCGAAGTTCCTCCGCGGTCGGCACTATACCGCTCGTCCAGATAGGCTAAAATGTCGGCGGTTTCCGTCAGAACGAGATCGCCGTCCTTGAGGACCGGCACATAGTATTGACCGGATACCTCGTAAACCTGCGCGCGCATCCGTCTGCTGTCGGGTACGACGACAGCTTCATAGGTCAGTCCCAAGTCAGACAGTTTTTGTCGGACCACGTGACAGTCAGGGCACCAGTCGACATGGAAAAGGGTCACAGCCACGATGGTATAAGCTACCAGGAAAAAGAAGAAAGTGGAACGCCCATTTTATGATTTATCGGGGAGGCATCCATCAGTTCGGTCGTAGGGCGCAAGGAACCATAATCGCGTCCTTCATGCCGTGAATGACCTTCTTGTCGGCTGGGCAGATCGTTGCCAGAATGCCGGTGAGTTCCACTGTATCGTCCGAGACAAAATAATAAGGAGACAACCGTGCCCGGCCGGACATGCGCACGATTGCCTGACTGCCTTCATCCAGATAGTCCATTTCGAACAGCCGTCCTTTATGGAACTCTTGCAAGAGATAGGGTGTGGTCGGGAAGGATGCAAGCGCGTTCCGGAGCGCCTCAACCCATGCGTGCTGAGGCATATCATGCCCGATCGAAACGCCGCGACTTCCCCACGCGAGTGCGGAAAATCCGGAAGGCTTGATGACGAAATGGCGCTCCTTCTGGGTGGCCGTCTCGAGATCGGACCAATCGGCAACCGCACGTCCACCGATCCGTAGGCCGGGGATCGTCGCAATCGCAGGGAGCGGTGCCGGATCGAGCAGCCAGGTCTTCGGCATGATTGCGCTCAAATGGAGCATGCAGTCCGCTCCCAATTCCTTTTCCCAGAAGGGGCGAAGCATAGGATGGTGGAGCAGCGCGAACGCGGATTTTTCTTCTAACATCGGCTTGTAGGGCGGTGTCACGGACACCCAGCCTTTCTTCGCGGCATATTGAACGAGCTCGGCTTTGGGAATGTTCAACAGGTCGAACAGTTCATAGAAACGGTAGATCATACCAATCGGTTGCTCGCTGCCGTCTGCGTGCAATCGAAGCCCTTCTTCTGTAAATCGAATCTCATGAGGCTCGACACACCAAGCGGGCATCTTCTCTTCTCGGAGCTGAGCGGCCAACCAGGACATTTCCGGCCGATAGTCCTTGGATTCTTCCGAGACCAGGATCGCAATACATCCCTCACGCTCGCCTCGCAACGATCGCAGCATGCGGGCAAATCCCTGTACCATTCCGTCTCGACCCCCGATGAGTCGTGAATCACCGCTGTCAAGGTCGTGATAGATGTACGAAAGACAGGCAGTGAGCCCGATACCACCAGGAACCGAATCCAGCTCGGTGATGA
>JAHBWU010000037.1 GCA_019636835.1 Nitrospira sp. | reverse complement strand
CTGCACGAAGCAGGACTATGCGGTGCTCATCGTAATCGGCGTGGGCGTGGAAGACTGAACATCGGCGGCACACCGACGGCTTGCGCGGCAGTCAATAAACGATTCCCCATCTCTTTTCATAGCCCTCAAGATTGCGAAAGATCACGCGGGCTGATAGTGCAACACAAGCAATTGGCTGGATTTCAGCGGAAGCATGGCGTAGGTCTTGCCGACGTTATCCACAAACTCCACCTCAAACACGCCCTGATCAAGCGATTCCACCACAGTCCCCACTTGTCCGCGCAGCAAGCCGCGATCAGGGATATCTTTGGTCAACGCCACCACATCGAGCACGCGAATCTCATGGTTCATGATGGATGAACCCTGCTAAAAAACATAACACGAAGTGAATCGGGGAAAGTCTTTGCTATGACGAATGCTCCTTAAACGCTGCACGGTAACTGGTACCTTTTGTGCCTCTGGATCGAAGTCACCCGGTTGTGCGATCTACAGCAATCTCAGAAACTCCTCCACTGTGAGATCAGCCTGACGAATGATGGCGCGGAGCGTTCCGCGGTCGAGTTCTTTGTGATCCGGCACCACCAGTTGGGCGAAGGGTTGCGACCGTCGAAGAATGACATGGCTGCCTTCCTGCCGCTTCACCACAAAACCTGCTCGCTCCAACGCTTTCATGCAGGCGCGGCCGGAAAGACTCGGCAACTTGCTCATACAGCCATCAACACAGCTTCGAACCGCTCTTCAGGCACGGCAAGTTTGTCTTCTTCCAAAGCGGCAATGTAACCCCGAATGGCTTCTCGGATATTGCCAACGGCCTCTTCTTTGGTCTTCCCCTGGCTCAAACAACCCGGCAAGCTTGGACACTCCGCCACCCAATAGTCGTCCTCTCCACGGTAAATAATCACCTGTCTCACGGATCACCTCCCCTAGTACGTACCAACGTCCCTGTTCCGAAATCGGCGATGAGTTCCGCCTATGCTAGCATACTTTGACATTTCCACTGATCAGGGTGTGAATTCAGGGTTAAAGGGCAACTCAGTGGCCTGTGCGAAGACTCCTGGCGACAGGCGCTGGGAACTCGATCAAGGCGCGACGCTCTACGACGTGACCCACCTGGCCTGCCGTTCCGCGCGCTATACACCGGCGACGGTGGGTGGTTCGTGCTCGCCGGCTAACGCAAAGCAGACGGCGTTTCCAGTTGCACCAGGGGGAACGATGCCTCCGGTCGAGGGTTGCACGAAGCAAGACTATGCGGTGCTCATCGTGATCGGCATGGGCGTGGAAGACTGAACATCGGGGCGCTCCAACGACTTGCACGGCGACCTCACTAAAAACCTCTCTTTATTATTTCCCACTTTGGATAGGATAGAAGAGAAAGAGGTCCTCTGCGCTGAAAAACTCAGAATGTTCCCGTTATTCTGGCTTGGCTGATTATTTCCTAGAGTGCTAAATCCATCGGCAAATCTGCGATGTCTTTGAGTCGTTTGCCCTCAACCATCGTTCGCAATGTCTCTTTTGTCCCCTCTTCGTTTTCAAGATCTTCGATGGTAGCTATCAACTCTTGCAGTGCAAAATGATAGACGCAGTCAATATTCCCCGTCCCGAGGGCAATGGAAGCGATCCGATTGGGAAGAGGCTCTCCTGTTATCACGACGACATGAGGAACGTGGCCTTTTCGATTCCCTATTAAGTTGAGGGCTTCTGATCTGGCGTTCTGCACTCGATCGCTTCTAATGGTCCATTTGCAAGATATGCTCGCGTGAAGCGTCGGCAAGCATCCGTTGATTTTCCTGAGGGCTGCCAGCTTCACGCATGTGTCATCCACAAGAATCTGAGGTTGGTTGATGACGGTATCTTCCTCCGGAGCTCGACTTATTACAATGTCAGGGGTGATGATGTAGTCGCTGCCAATGGCTGCTGCAAGTTGCCTGTTGGATCTCGCGGCTTCTGCAATAGCCGTAAGATGCGCGTATTGCTCAAATGCAGCAAGGGCAAGTTTGGGTCTTCCGGTAATTCTAGTTACAGACCATTGACCTGGTCGAATGTGACCCAGTTCAAGGAATGTGCTTTTAATAAATGTCAGACAAAACTCCTCGAACTGTTTGCCTGCAACTTGTCCGGCGAGGCGCGCTCCCTTTGCTTCCGCTTGAATAAGTCTTGCGATTCCGGAAGCTACTTTGACACTCAGAGGATTGTTTCCATCCGCATTCGAAGGCACGCCTATTGAGTCGGTCAGAAGGACATTAACAAGAGATTTGTAGAAGGATTTTCTTGCTTGTGCAAATAGAGAGTCAGACACGGTAAACCTCCGACAGCCCTTTATATTGTGGTTGACTTAGGAAATCAACTCAATATACTGTCTCCATGCTTCCAGCTACTTCATGTCAGGCCTGTAGCATTCTCACCCTTCACAGTAAGGTCTACGATGGCCAAGAAGCCTGGCGTTAGAAAACAAATCACGATCCCACCGGACATCAATCGCATATTAGATCAATATCTGGAACAGGCCTATGCTCTCCTCAGGCATTCATTTCCCAAATCCTCGTACGACGGCCTTCCTTCAGCAGAGAGTTTGTCCGTCTACGGGAAAAGAAAGTTCAGGGTAATTGATTTGTTTGCCGGTGCGGGCGGCTTTACCCTGGGGCTGTGCAAAACAGGAAGGTTTGAAACGGTATTTGCAAATGACTTCAACGCATACGCTGCGAAGACCTATAACGCGAATTTCGGTGATCACTGTTTGCATGGAGATATCAACGATCTACTGGCAAACAGCTCCTTCCGGTTTCCAGAAGCAGAGGTTGTAATCGGCGGGCCTCCCTGTCAGGGTTTCAGTCCATTGAACAAACAGCGTGAAGGTGATCCAAGAAAACAGCTTTGGAGAGCCTTCATGGAAGTGGTTCGCCGTGTAAATCCTGTCGTGTTCGTCATGGAAAATGTTCCTGAATTGCTGTCGTCAGCAGAGTATGTAGATATAAAAGCACTTGCTGAATCAATGGGCTACTTCGTGAATGCAGGCATTCTGAATGCAGCGGATTACGGAGTACCACAACGGAGGAAGCGGGCTATTGTTTTAGCTGCTCGAACGGGCTTGCTTCCGCTGCCGACTCCGACACATTGCAATCCGAAAAAGTCTCCTACGCTGTTTCAAAATGGTTTGCTGCCATGGGAAACCGTGACTCGCGCTATTGAGGATCTACCTGAACCCGTAGGAATTAAGCTCAGAATAGGGGAAGTCCCTCCCCCTTTAGATTTGCACTTCGGGAGGACTCCGACAAAGCAAAGCCTCTCTCGCTATCGCTGCGTTCCTGAAGGTGGTAATAGATTTGATCTACAGAAGAAACGTCCCGATCTCACACCGATGTGTTGGATCAGAAAGAAATCCGGGGGGACAGACCTGTTTGGTCGTTTGTGGGGAGATCGACCGGCCTTCACAATACGAACTGAGTTTTTTAAGCCAGAGAAGGGACGGTATCTTCACCCTGAGCAACACAGACCGATTACTCACCGTGAAGCCGCCCGTTTGCAATCTTTCCCGGATAGTTTCAAATTCACAGGAACGAAGATTGAGATTGCCAAGCAGATCGGGAATGCTGTTCCTCCCTTACTCGGCAAGAAAGTTGCGGAAGTTCTTCTAGAGCATCTCTAACATCCTCATTCTGTGGCTGACGTCTACAGTAAAACCAAGCGTTCGCAAATCATGGCAAGCATCAGGGGAAAGCACACTTCCCCTGAGGTCCTCTTAGCTCGGTTGCTCAAAGAGCTTGGGCTCAAGTTCGAGCGCCACAGAAAGGACTTGCCTGGGTCACCAGACGCGGTTCTGCTGAGAAAGAAGATAGTCTTGTTTGTGAACGGTTGCTTCTGGCACGGCCATCGCAATTGTTTGAGAGCCACTCTGCCCAGCACGAACAAAATATTCTGGAAGGCAAAGATAGAAAAGAATAAAAGGCGGGATGAAAACCAGCGAAGAAAACTCAGAAAAATGGGATGGAGTGCTTTGACCTTTTGGACCTGCAAATCGCTTACTCTGGAAATTTTGAAGTCTCGCTTGAAACAGGTCGTATCCCAACGATAGTTGTTCAACTGATTACTAGAGGTGGCTCCTCTCGTAGGAACACCTCTGTCGGGAGTCTTTTCTTGACCACCTCGCTCATCTCATTCTAAACCCTCGCATCGGGCAACTGTCTTTCCCTATTACCCTTTCGGCGTCGAGATCCGTCGATAAGGGAAAGACTGGCCGCTACAACACCTGCACGATGAAACACTTCAGATACCGCGTCTCCGGCATGCTGGCCAAGATGGGATGGTCGGCGCTTTGGCCGCGCTGCTCGATGAGACGGGTGTCTCGTTTGGCGTCGCGCGCCGCGAGGCGGATGTTGTTCCACAAATCTGTCTCGGAGACTGGATGAGAACAACTACATGTAACCAGAAACCCGTCCGGCTTCAGCAGCTTGAGTCCCAACAGATTGATGTCTTTGTAGCCAGCTAAGGCACCAGCTAAGGCCTGTTTGCTGCGGGCAAATGCCGGGGGATCAAGAATCACCAGATCATAGCGGCGCCCCGACTTGACCAGTTGTCTCATTTCTTCAAAAGCATCGGCCTGACGATAGGTGCAGCGGTTTTCTACCTGGTTCATCGCTGCATGCCGGCGAGCAATCTCTAATGACTCTTGGCTGACATCCAGACTCTCCACAGACCCCGCTCCAGCCAGGGCCGCATGAATCCCAAAGGCGCCGGTGTGACAGAACACTTCCAATACCGCAGCTCCCGCCGCAAACTTGGCCGCAGCCAGCCGATTCTCCCGTTGATCGCAAAACCACCCAGTCTTTTGTCCCCGTTCGACATCGACGAGAAACTTCGCGGGCCCTTCGTGAATCTCAACTTGCGTCGGACCACCGCCGCGAAGAAATCCGCGCTCAAGCGGTAAACCTTCGAGCGCCCGACTCTTGGCATCGTTCCGAAGATAGACACCCCTAACATTCAGCCCTTTCATTAATAGATCGGCCAACACCTCTTTTCTGCGATCCATCCCAACGGACAGAGTCTGCATAACCAACAACTGATCATACCGATCGACGATCAACCCCGGCAGTCGATCCCCTTCTCCATAGATGAGACGATAGGCATTGGACTGAGCGACGATGCGCTCTCGTAAGCGAATCGCCTGTTGAATTCTTCCCAGCCAGAACGTCTCGTCGATTAATTCATCACGGAACGTCAGCAGGCGGACTCTGATTTTTGAGGCGGGACTGTAGAGGCCACGGCCGTAGAATCGGCCGTCTGGGGTGAGTACATCGATCAGGTCGCCGGCCGTCGGTTCACCGACCACCGGTCCCAGGTGCCCGGCATAGAGCCAGAGATGCCGACTCTCAGACCCACGTGATGGAGTGAGGCGAACCTGTGCAGACTGCGTCATAGTTTCCCCATGCCATGTTGTACCTGACTTTATGAGTGATTGGTCAAGTGCCGGATGAAAAATATCGCGGACCGCCCGGTAGTTCTTGACGAACTGTTGTCAGTATGTTTTCCTGAAGTCGGAACATTTAGTCACTATCGAACGCACACACATGAGCGACAAAGCTACGATCGGGTCAGCGGTATTGAATCGCCTGCATCGCCTCGGCGTCCGCCATATCTTCGGTATTCCGGGTGACTATGTCCTGTCTCTCTATCAACTCATCGAGGCTTCACCCATCAAGCACATCGGAACGACCAGGGAAGATTGCGCTGGGTTTGCCGCGGATGCCTACGCGCGGATCAACGGTATCGGGGCCGTCTGTGTCACGTATTGTGTCGGCGGGCTCAACACTGTCAACGCCATTGCCTGTGCCTATGCCGAGCGGTCGCCGGTGGTTCTCCTGACCGGTTCACCTGGACTCTCCGAACGGACCCGTACTCCCTATCTGCATCATATGGTCCGCGACTTCGGCACGCAACGAGAAGTCTTTGAACGAATGACCGTTGCAGCAGTGACGCTGGATGATCCCTTGACCGCAGAGCGAGAAATGGATCGGGCCTTTGCCTCCCTGCTGCGCTACCGCCGTCCTATTTATATCGAAATCCCCAGAGACATGGTCCACTGTCCGCTGACAGGAGGCATGAAGCCGTTCTGCATTGAAGATACACCGAGTGATCCGGCCGCTCTGGAAGAAGCGATCAGCGAAGTGCGGATTATGCTCGCCTCAGCCAAACGACCGGCCATGCTCGTTGGAGCGGAGGTGGGTCGGTTCGGGCTCCAGGACGACTTGGCCCGCCTGGTGGAGCAACTCAATATTCCCGTCGCCTCAACCTTGCTCGGAAAATCGATCATTCGGGAGGACCATCCGCTCTATGTCGGCGTGTACGGAGGGCTGATCGGGCGGGATGAAGTGCAGCAGTTCATCAACGATTCCGACTGCCTGTTGATCCTCGGGTCCATTCTATCGGATGTGGAAGATCTGGATGCCACCTCGCCCTTGCTTTCGGAGGGCCGCACCATCCACGCCACCGCCGACCGGGTCGCCATCAAACACCATCGGTATGAGTCGATCAAGTTTCAGGATTTTGTCCAAGGTCTTGTGAAATCTCCGCTTCCTTCATTTTCCCACGCATCGCGACCCCTCCCTGCGCAAACTGTTCCAGCATCGACCACACCGGACCTCGACGCACCAGTGACGCTGAGCGGACTCTTTCGGCATCTCGACACCGTGCTCACTGAAAAGACCGTCGTGATCGCGGATGTGGGTGAATCGCTCTTTGCAGCGGCCGACCTGCATGTACGCCATCGATTTGAGTTTCTGTCGCCGGCCTATTACACATCGATGGGATTCGCCGTTCCCGCAGCCTTAGGAGCCTCTTTCGCCGACCCCAGCCTGCGACCTATCGTCTTAGTGGGAGACGGCGCCTTTCAGATGACCGGGACTGAATTGGCAAGCTGCGTGCGCTATGGGCAGGCCCCGATTGTCATACTCTTGAATAATCGCGGCTATTCGACTGAGCGGGAAATCTTGGAAGGTCCCTTTAACGATGTGCATGAATGGCAATATGACAAAGTGTGTGACCTGATTGGTGGTGGACGGGGCTCGCGGGTCAGCACACAAAGAGAGTTCGAACAGAGCCTCGCTGCTGCCTTTGCCGATCAGCATCAGCTGCATCTCCTCAATGTTCTCTTGAGCCCCAGCGATCGATCGCCCGGCATGGTGCGCTTGGCCAGGCGCTTGGGCAAGAAGCTTTCCACGGATAAGCCATAGGGAAAACCCTCCACCCTTGCCTGCTTTCCCCTACATCTCCATAAGATATTTCCACTAGCTTCTCGGAAAATCACGTGTGAAGCGATACGCCTAGGGTTCTTACCACTGGTGAGCGATGGTATACTCCCTGCACTCTTTCCTCTATTGGTGTTTGGCCTAGTCGAGGTATAATCCGGCTCTGCTCATCTATCTGTACTTTACGCGAGACCGGCTTTCAGCAATAATCAGGGATCCGCAAAGAGGAATATCGTGTCTGATTTCTATCAAAATGGTGTCGTGACCGTTCTCCACCGTCTCGGCCAGTCCAATATCGAGCAGCTTGAGGAGGAACTCGAACGGTATGCGAGGACGACTCCGATTGCCTTAGTTCTCCCATCGCTCTATGCGGAGTTGGAGCGGCCAGCTCTCAAGCGAATCGTCGGGATTCTCAGCGAAGTTCGATATATCAATGAAATCGTCATCTCCTTGGATCAAGCCTCCGCCTTGGAATTCAGACTGGCCAAGCAATTTTTTTCCCAGCTCCCTCAACGAGTCCGCCTGATCTGGAACGATGGCGCCCGGATCCAAGCACTCTTGAACACCCTCGTCTCGCACGAGATCGATATCGGGCTCCAGGGCAAAGGACGCGGCTGTTGGACGGCCTACGGCTATGTGTTGGCCCGAGGTCAGAGCCAGGTGATCGCCCTTCATGACTGCGACATCGTGAGTTACGACCGCCAGTACCTCGCTCGCCTCTGTTATCCGATCGCCAATCCGAATCTTGCCTACGAATTTTGTAAGGGCTACTACAGCCGCGTGACGGACCGCATGCACGGACGTGTGACGCGCCTCTTCATCACTCCGCTGATCCGCAGCCTGCAATTGCTGGTCGGGACGCATCCCTTACTCTCGTTTCTGGACAGTTTTCGGTACCCGCTTGCCGGTGAATTCGCGATGGTGCGGGATCTGGCTTGGATCACCCGTGTTCCCGGCGACTGGGGGCTGGAAATCGGTATGCTGGCCGAGGTGTACCGCAATTGTGCACTCCGGCGGATCTGCCAGGCGGATATCGCCGATGCGTATGAGCACAAGCATCAACCGCTGTCGACGCACAATCCTGATGCAGGCTTGTTGAAAATGTGCGTCGATATCACGAAATCGATGTTCCGCAACCTGGCGAACGAAGGGCTGGTCCTCTCTGAAAGCACACTGAAGACACTGCGGGCCACGTATCTCCAGGCTGCGCAAGAGGCCATCAGTCGGTACGAAAATGACGCGGCGATCAATAGTCTGTGTTTTGACCGCCATGAAGAGCGGCGTGCCGTCGAAGTGTTTCTTCGCGGCATGATGTTGGCGACGGACAGTTTCCTCGGAGACCCGTTGGGCGTCCCTATGATCTCGAACTGGAGCCGCGTCACCCACGCCGTACCCGATATTTTTCATCAACTCATGGACGCCGTGGAACAAGACCATGCCTGGGACCCGGCAGCGGAAACCAGGCAACCCGTCTCATGAACACCGGCTTGATCCCACTCACTCCTGAAACCGAAGAGCTGCTGGGAGCAGTGCGCAGCGCCGACATTCTAGTCGGTATTCCCAGCTTCAATAATGCGGGGACCGTCGGACATGTCGTTCGCGCCGTCGGAGCCGGACTGGCAAAATACTTTCACGGCCATCGTGCCGTCCTGGTGAATGCCGACGGCGGTTCCACCGACGACACCCCCGCCATCGTCGCCCATACCATGGTCGATCTGGAACCCCTCTTTATCAGTGATCGGCAGAGCACGCTGCACCGGATTGTCACGCCCTATCACGGTATTCCTGGCAAGGGCAGCGCATTTCGCACGATTTTTGAAATCGCTCGGCGGCTCAAAGTCAAAGCCTGTGCCGTCGTCGATTCGGACGTCCGCAGCATCACACCCGAGTGGATGGAACTGCTCCTTCATCCGATCATCAAGGAAGGCTACGACTATGTGGCCCCCTACTATCGACGCCACAAGTACGACGGGACCATCACCAACAGCATCGCATATCCCCTTACCCGAGCCCTCTACGGGCAGGAGGTCCGTCAGCCGATCGGCGGAGATTTCGGATTTACCGGAGAACTGGCCCAACACTATCTCGAGAAGCATGTTTGGGAGTCCGATGTGGCGCGTTTCGGGATCGACATTTGGATGACAACCGAAGCCATTACGAGCGGGGCCAGGGTGTGTCAGAGTTTTCTCGGTGCCAAGATTCATGATCCCAAGGACCCTGCCGCCGACCTCTCCTCCATGTTGCGACAGGTGGTGGGCGCCTTGTTCGCCTTGATGGAAGCCCATGCCCCCGGCTGGCTCCCCGTCACAGACTCGCGAAAGGTGCCTCTCTTCGGCTTCCAGTATGAGGTGGGAGTCGAGCCGGTGAATGTCAATGTCGAACGGATGGTGGACTTGTTTCATCTCGGACTTGCGGATCTGCATCCTATTTGGGCGCGCATTCTCTCTGAAGACGCACTGGATCAACTGTCTCGTCTTCGGGACGTCCCTATACAGGATTTCCGCATTCCCGATTCGCTATGGGCCCAAATTATTTACGATGCCGCCCTCGCGCATCATCGGAGCGTCCTCCCACAAGAACATCTCCTGAAAGCTCTGACCCCTCTCTATTTGGGGAAGACCGCGTCGTTCGTATTGGATAGCCAGGGGTTGACCTCGGCGGAAGCCGAGCACCTGATCGAAGCGCTCTGCCGGACGTTCGAAAAGCAGAAAGAATATCTTGTCGCACGTTGGCCTCAGTCTCATGACGCGCGCGAAGTCATCGGTGCTGCTCGCGCGAGGCCTGAAAGGAGCCAGCCATGACTTCAAGCTGGGAACATACCCTACTCGGACCAGTCGCTGCTCTCGGTGAACGCGTCCTCGCCATTCTTCCCAATGTGTTGGCCATGATGATTCTTTTGCTGGTTGGTCTGGCCGCCGCCTGGGGCATGGGGCATTTGATGGAACGGTTGCTTCGCGTCATCGGTTTGGATCGACTCTGCGATCGGATCGGTATTGCAGCAGCCCTGCTGAGAGGAGGCCTCAAAGCCGATCCGTCCTACATCATCGGTCGCATTACTTACTGGTTGATCGTGATCTTCGCCACCACGGCGTCGTTGGGCGCGCTCGATGTGGCTCCGATCAATCAGGCAGCTCAATCGCTTTTGTCGTACATCCCCCATTTAGTCACAGCGGCTGTGATCGGGATCATCGGTTATCTCGTCTCGAATTTTGTGTCGCAGGCCGTCCTCATCGCTGCCGTGAACGCGGGATTGCCTCCGGCCCGCTGGATCGCAGCCGGAACACGTTGGGGCATTCAGCTCCTGACGGTGGCCATGGCGCTCGAACAGTTGGGGATTGCCCAGCACATCGTCGTCGTTGGATTCGGCATTACCTGGGGAGGCCTCGTCCTAGCCGCTGCACTGGCGCTGGGGTTGGGCGGTAAGGATCTGGCGAAGGATTTCCTGGAGCGACGTCTGGCCGGACATTCCCGTTCGCAGATCAATGAGGATCTACGGCATCTCTAACAGACAGCGGCAAAACTCGGTGGATACCAGCAAGATGACTGGAATTGTCCGTACCATGCTAACACCGGAATAACTTTAGGAGGCTCAAAAAGACCGTTGATATCACCCGCCCAACCCCGGCGCGCTGAGACGCGCCTCTCCACGGGCAAGGCCGCAGGGAGCGGTGGCGGACTTTTTCAGCATCCTACTAAACCTATGTCACGCTATATACTGTTCACAGACTTGGACGGCTCTCTTTTGGACAACGACACGTATTCCTTTGACGAGGCGAGGCCGGCGCTCGAAGCCCTTCGTTTGGAGAACATTCCGATCATTCTCGTTTCGGGAAAGACCCGCGCGGAAATCGAACCGCTTCGAGAGCGTCTCGATCACCACCATCCCTTCATCGTCGAGAACGGCGCAGCGGTTTTTGTGCCCCTCAATACCTTTGACTTCCCCCTGGAGCGGTCGCGACGCCGCTCCAGTTACCATATCATCGAACTTGGTACGCCCTATGCTCTCCTCCGGGATGTACTCCGGCAAATCGAAGAAGCAGTGGGTACGCCGCTCCAAGGATTCGGCGATCTGTCGGTCGACGAAGTCATGGAGAACACAGGGCTTTCCCGAGAAGATGCGCTACGGGCTATGCTGAGGGAATTCGATGAGCCGTTTTTGGTGAACGGCCCTCCCAGGTTGATCGAGGAAGTCTGCCGTCAGATCGTGACACGAGGTCTGAGTTGGACGAGGGGTGGGCGTTTCTTTCACTTGACGGGAAACAACGATAAAGGCCGGGCGACAGAAATTCTTCTCCGCTGCTACAAACGCCAAGGGCGACTGGCCGACCTGCCGGACGACATAGAAACCGTCGGCATCGGCGATAGCCTGAACGATCTCCCTCTCTTACTGACGGTCGATCATCCGGTGTTGGTGCAAAAACCGGACGGCTCGTACGATCCTGACATCAACCTGCCGAACCTCATCCGCGCGCCTGGTATCGGCCCTGCCGGTTGGAATCGTGCCGTCTTGGAATTGCTACGACAGGACTCGGAAGAGACACCGCACGGCCGATCAATCAACATCAAAGCCGGATGATCGTCCTCATTCCGAAACGCTTCGCAGCGCTAGTCTTCCGCCGGATTAATGATATGCAGTCCCGCAGTTTTTGACGCCGCCAACAACTGGGTATCCGCGCTGACCACGGTCAATCGCAACGGTTTCAGTTCCAATGCCAATGCGAGGTGCATCACCTGAGGCGATCGTAGGAACGGATATTCCAAGACCAATTCTTTAGTGGCCAGATAGGTTTCCATCTTCGGCGCGATAAATTGGTAGAGTCCCTGCTTGGATTCGATTTCGAACTTATAGAGAACTGAGTAGCAATCATCCCGCGTAATCTGCCCCTCTTGAGCGCGTGCGCACAGAATCGAATAGAAGTCCGTGACGCTCCATGTCGGGACGATCGCAACCTTCCCACGCTTCACCATCAACTTATTCACGATCCTCGTGCCACGCTCCATGCTGTAGCGCTTAATGAGTGCGGTTGAGTCGAAATAGTAGTATGGCATCCCCTTACACCCTCCCCTTCAGAATGATTTCCGCGAGCGGCCCTTGGAGCTTGGAGAGCCGATCTTGTAGTTCATCGAGCGGCACCTCTTCATATCCTTCTTTTCGCAAGGTGTCGGCGAGACTCCCTCTATTGAAGGACGACGTGTCTTCCTTCAGTCGATCGTTCAATCGCCGCTTGGCCAGACGGCTTGAAACCTTTTCTCCTGCCTTGGTCAACCCCCGTCCCCTACTGCGTGGAGCTCGGCTGACGGATAGTTCGTCTGTCTTTTTCACGATTGATGCCTCCTCATGAAAGAACGTTCATTTACCGTCTCATCCCTGATTCTTCTCGTGGGCAACTCGCCCGCATCGTGGCCGGCTCAGGCAACGCGACCTCTCCGAAGATATGGGCGGCAATCGCCTTCGCGACATCCGACGACAACTCTTGTTGCATCACGCGCAACGTCTTCGCCGTTGCTTCACGCTCCGTCAGGTGCCCTTCCCTCCCTCCCTGCGCCGTAGCCCCAACGACCCGCTGCGTCGCCGGTTCCACGATCTCGAAATCACTACACCACCGAACGTACTTGAAATTCGGGTCCCGCACCTCAATGGGGAACAGACGGACAGTGCCGCGGACAATCAATTCCGGAGCACCAGCCTCTTCGCCTTCCGCCTTCGTGGTCACGTGAAGCCCTTCCCGGATAAGCCCTTCCGCCAGCGCACGTCCGACCGGTTCTGCATGGTCACCGGACACTTGTACCGCAAGCACCAGATTCGTAGCAAGGAATTGCTCCAACTCACCGGACAATTCGTTTACCTGATAGGCGGACGGGGTACCTTGCCCGCTGAGACGAATCACTCGCAAATCCGTGTTGTATGCCTCGCGCAGAAGGAGATTTCTGCCGGCCCGCCGAAGGGCGCGAACCTTGGCGAGCTTGTCGGTCTCCTGTCGCGATTCGGCGACATCCGTCTCGATCGAGCGATCCAACGCCGATACCTTCTCCATCAACGCGGCTTCGGCCTGGGAACGATTCATCATGCCCAGAGCGTAGTACAACCGGCTGTCCGAGTCGTACCACACATCCGCGATCCTGACGTTTTCAAGCACTTTGTCGGTCGATACTTTCGTTACGTTGTCGATCGTGAGCCGCCGCTCAGCGTTGGTGACACCATGATTCTCAACAACCAAATACGACTCCCAGTCCTTGGCTTGCGCCGCGACTTCCGCCTTGAAGATGCGAGCCACGGCCGCATACGCCTGATCCTCTGCATTGCTTCGAGTGTCTGCTTGGCCGACCCCGGTCAGGTATTGAGTCGATGGATATTCCACGCTCCGGCCGTCGACCCACCCCGGCTTCCCTTTTCCGGTGAACCAGGTACAGGCAGTCGATGTGGACAGCATCAACCACAGGCACAGGAAAACCACACCGCCTTGTCCGAAAGAAGCCCCGTGGGCGCGCATCATTGCATCACACGCTGGATGATGAACCTCGTCTGGCCTTCAGTCAGCGCTATCGTTTGTCTCTCTTTCCCTTCAATTCCCCCATGCCCAGGCAATCGAATAGACACTTGGTACTGACCCGGCGGAACCCACGCCCGAGCTATGTGAATTTCGTCCGGCAAAGTCTGCCAGCTTCGCTTGTCGGCTTCTTCGGAAGCTACAGCCAGCCCATGGGTCAGCAACGCGACCAGCAGTCCAACCCAGGGAGCGTCATCCCTTCCGGCCGCATGCTGCGCGCCTCTGGTGATGCCTTCTGCCATCGCAAATTTCGTCGCAGCTCGCGCTACGGCTTTCACGGTGATCGACGGGAGACGTTCCGAAAGGATTTTTTCTGCGAGGGCGGTTATATTCTGCGCCGGCTCGGATCGTACAGTCACCGAATGGCCGAGCGAATCGGTCAGCGTCATACTTTCAGATATCACCCGCGTCTTTTGCGCGACTAACCGAGGAAGCGCAACGCGGACCACTTCTCCATTGAGCCCATACAGGACGCTGTCCGCGACGCGATCTCGTCCATAGGGCGACTGGAAGACTCCCCTATTCAGCAAGACTAACTGTAAAGCATCAAGACTAATAGGCAAGTCCAAGAACAGATCCTCTTTGCGCGGAGCTCGGCCATTATAGCTGATCATCACGACTTGGGCGAGCTGCTCTTGGGATGAGCTGGGCTGCCATTGAACCTCAGGGAAAGCCTGTCGATACTCGGCAAATTCAGTTGTCAAGCCGAGCGCCTCCGCTGTGCGCAAGAGATCGGAGCGCAGGGACGGAGGAGCAGACACCTTCGACCACCGTTGCATCGATCCATACGCTTCATATGCGTTGCGATAGGCGATAAACGCGTTATTGAGATCACCCGTTGCTTCGTACAGGATCCCGCTCAAATACCGCGCAAACCCGTCATTCCGGTACCTATCGGCATCCTTCACTCTGTCACTGAGCACATTCAACCGATGGTCGATGCGTCGCGCTTCCACCAATGCCTCCTGAAGTTGTCCCTGGACCGCGTAGTTCAAAGCCTTGATCACGTTGATCATGACGTGTTCGTAGGCATCGCCTTCGTACGGCAAGGCATTGTCGTTGGTGAGAAATGCAGCGGTTTCCGAACGGATGGTCCTCGTATAGAGTCGCTCGACCTCCTCTTCCGCTTGTTCCAATACCGCACTGCTTTGCTGATATTGACCCGCTAACTGCAGCACCATTCCCCGATCCATTTGATACAGTAGCCGCTGCTTTGCTCCATACTCTTTCTCGGTCTGCTCGACGATCGCTGCAGCCCGTTGCGGATCACCGGCAAGGAGGCTTTGTTCAATGAGGAGATAGCGATTAACGGAAGGACCACACCCGGTCAAAAGCACGAAAACGGCAAGAAACGGCAGCAACGAGATCAGCCCGTGGGCAAAGCGGGGGAGGATTTGGTTCAACAGCGTCCGAGGAACCTGACATGATGCTGAAAAAGTCCGCCAGCGGCGTTCTCGCATCGCTCAGAGGCTCAATGTACCACCGGGCAAGAGCTGCCAGAGCAGCTTGGGGCGGGCCGGGTGAAATGACTACGCCTCGCCTTCTCAGACACTGGGCGCTCACCAACTCGCGCCCGTCCGCAAACATGACGCTCATTATTCTTCGCGTCGCGGACCTCGCTGCGGCCTTGCTGGACGGTCTTTTTGAGCATCCTGAAGTGCTCGTTGGCACTGTACTGTATGGACAAGTCCAGCTATATCATCGGCATCAACCGCAGCCTACTAAAAGACGGTACGTTTCTTTTCAACCACCTTCTTGATCTTCTTCTGCCCATACCAGACTTTCGCATTGTTCTCCAGATCGATCATCTGAAGGTCCACTTGGTAGAAGACCGCTTTGGTTCCATCGGCTTCGTCAAGAATGGTGGCGATCGTACCCTTCATCATGAAATCGGCCCCGATCTCTTTTCCGGGGGCTTTCTGCGTCTCTTCGAGCGCATAGATGGCCTGCTCTTTCCGTTCGGTTCGAACCTCGTCGCGCTCGCCTTTACCGGCCACGAACGTGACTTTCTGGGAATTAGTGAGTTCTCGTTCCAAATCCGTGATGAAGGTTTGCACGCTGATATGTTCATGACTGCTGTTCAGGACCATCCCCACGACGACGACGGGTTGACGTTGGTTCGTCTTTTCAAAATTCCCCAGCCACGGATATTGCAGTGCATCCTTGACCATCGCTTCGGCGACCATCCGGGAATCCGTGTCGTTCCACCGGCCGCTCAAATCGGTAACGACCCCGGCATCGATACGGGTCACCTTTGTTTCGTGTCCACATCCTGACAAAGCGAGGACGACACTCACCGTGGCAACAAGCGAAAAACGATGCTTCCAGATCACAATGAACCTCCTAAGAAGAGGTGGCCATGTAGGCTTAGCGAACGCCTCGCTTTTCCTCTTCCTGCTCCAACCGTTCAAACAAACGATCGGCATTCTTTTTCACAAAGTCCCGGACCTCTTTATTCAGCTCTTTGGCCTGTTCCAAGTTGTTCTTCATGTCTTCCAAACTCAACTTGGTCAACACGTAATAGGTGTTGGTCTTGGGATCCATGTACTGATCAATTTTCCGGACTCCGCTGAGTGTCGTCGTCGTAATGGTCTTGATGGCTCGTTCCACATGCTGCTCTTCCGTATTTCTCGTAAAATCTCCCGCTGTCGTCGAAGCCGCATAGTCCCTCATGAGATACCCAGTATAGGTGTCAAATGTCTTGGCGATCTCGGCCCGCCCGCGATTCTCGGCCGTGTCCCAAGCAAGCGGCGCATTACGGACTCCGATGACCGCCCCCACCCCATAAAAAGCTTTGCTGTCTTTCTCATTGAAAGCTCCGGACCCTTTTGAAACCCATTTAGGAGGACCGCCGCAAGCCGCTAGACCCATGACGAGAAGGATCGCAAGACCAGGACCGACCAGCCTTGAATGCATCGCTTGTGACCGGATCATACAATCCTCCTTGAGGTGAATAAGTATATATACCGTACGTAGAACATCTCGGTAAAAAACGTTGGAATCATGCTAACATGGGCCCTGACATCAGTCAACGCAACGCCCGCTTCGAGCGGTCTCATCATGGAAGGGAGAATCTGTGGCGGACATTCAGATAGAGGATGGCATCATTAAAATTCTTAACCTTGAGATCCAGGATCCCAAGGCCTCGGCGGTACTCGTGGCCTACCCCCAAACACGTTGGGCGGAAATCACCCGCCGAGCGGTCAAGATCGGCCTTGGATACCTGAAAGGTGGCGAGAGCAATTAGCAGGATGCTGAAAAAATCCGCCGGCGACGTTCCAAGCGTGCCGTGCCTTATTCGGCACGGCGTGAACCTCAGAGGCTCAACGTGCCGAAGCGTACGCATCGCCATAGGTGGGATCGTAACCGATCGCGCGATCCAATCGCTCTAACGCTTCTTCGACTGATTTCCCTTCCTGGAACAGCACAACGGCATGTTCGTATTGAGCCTTTGTCTCTTGTTGTCGTTCAGAAGGAATCTAAGGACCGGCATCCAGCGTAAACGCCGACCTTTGTCCTTCGAGCAATGCCGTGTCTCCATCGCCGTCGATCCGTAGGCTCGATGGACGTTGCGTACCATTGGAAGCCGCCTCGACCTGCCGCACGAGATAGGTCCCCAACTCGGAAGCCATGAGCCAGCCGTTTCCGTCCAGATCGGCATCACCGGACAGCCCGGTCAATAGTGTCTGCACAAAACGACTGCTCATTCCGACGCGACCGGCGGTCTCGCCTTTACCTGCCGCACTAATGACTTGAACCGCACGCCGATCCGTATCTGATTCTGGAGCCAGCCGTCCTTCCAATGAAAGCCCCGGCGGCGCAGTGGTCTCCCATCCGAATACCGGCGCATCGAGAATCAGGAGTGTGTGATTGGAAGCCGACCGCCTCGTAAATTCTTTTAACTGTTCAACCGTGATCGACTTCGTTGTGTTGTTGACCTGTGCGTCAAACGGCACAAGATACCCTCGATCCTGCCCATCGGAATCCTGCATAACCCCGGCATGGCCCACGTAGAAGATGACGAGCCGGTCCATGCGCCCAACTTTTCTCGGCAACATGTCGTTGAAAAGTTGATAGAGGCGTCGTGAGCTTGCATCCTTGTCGTAGAGCTCAACTACCTCATCGAACCCCAACCGCCGAAACGCCTCGGCAACCTTCTTGGCATCGCTGATCGCTCCCGGGATGGGAGGAGCCACGACATAGTTTTCGATTCCAATAATGATCGCCCACGACTTGTAGTACAGGCCTTCCGGCTTTCCCGATTGAGCCTCAGCGGTCGATAGGGCGACAACCGGGAAAATGTCGATTACATGAGCACCCAATAGGAGCAGGCCTAAGGACATAAGCAACAGGTTTTTCCCCAAATGCCTTGCGCTATTCATCAAGTCAGCCTATCCCCGGCCTATACAGGTGTCAAGAAACGGAATCGAGAGGAACTTAGAAGCCTGTCCGACATTGACCTTTCTACTGCAGCGAACGATGTATCGGCATCTGCTTCGTTCTGGGCCCCGAAAAATCCTCAACGTATTCCAGTGAATACGCTTCCGGTTTTTCATGACCTGTGGCCTTGCATCTGCCGGCACCTCCTTCCCCTCGTCACGAACGGCAATATCGGACAGGCTCCCAGCATCACGACGAGCTAGTCTTGGAGGACCGTATGGTTGCAGGCGTCCTCGACTTTCTCCATAATTACGCGTCCGCAAAGGACTGCGCTGAAGAAGGAGATACTGCCGCCATGAGCGAAAAGATTGAGACTCTGTTGAAGGAAAGTCGGACCTACCAGCCGACCGCGAAGACGATAGCTGCAGCCTATATCAAAGACTACGAGACCGAGTACAAACGATCGATCGCAGACCCTGAAACATTTTGGAGCACTGCCGCCAAAGAGTTGGAGTGGTTCTCTCCTTGGGAGAAAGTCCTGGAGTGGAATTATCCATGGGCCAAGTGGTTTGTCGGCGCACGATGCAACATCGCCTATAACTGCCTGGATCGCCACATCAAAACCTGGCGCAGGAACAAAGTCGCACTGGTCTGGGTCGGTGAAAACGATCAGGAACGCATCTTCACCTATGCCGAGCTGTACCGACAAGTGAACCGCTGCGCCAACGCCCTCAAAAAGCTTGGCCTCCGGCAAGGCGATCGTGTCACCATCTACCTGCCGAAGATACCCGAACAAGTCGTCGCCATGCTGGCTTGCGCCAGGATCGGCGTAGTCCATAGCGTCGTCTATTCAGGTTTCAGCGCCCCTGCCCTCGCCAGCCGTATCAACGATGCTGAATCCAAAGTTGTGATCACCGCCGATGTCGGGTTCGACCGAGGCAAGACTATCCAACTGAAATCGGTCGTGGACGAGGCTCTCAAAACCTGCCCGACGATCGACCATATGGTTGTCGTACGGCGCCAGGTCGAAGGTCCGCCCCTTTCCGCCCCAAAGGAAATTGACTGGAAGGAGTGGATCGAGAGTGAGCGACCGGTTTGCGAGGCAGAACAACTGGATGCTGAAGCACCGCTCTATATTCTCTATACATCCGGCACGACGGGTCGGCCAAAGGGTGTTGTCCATGTCCATGGAGGGTACATGGTCGGCACCTATACGACGACAAAGTATGTGTTCGACCTGAAAGACGATGACGTGTACTTCTGCGTGGCTGATCCGGGGTGGGTCACAGGCCACAGCTATATCGTCTACGGTCCGCTCCTCAATGGCGCAACGATTCTGACCGCTGAAGGGAAACCGGATTATCCGAATCCTGGACGCTGGTGGGATCTCATCGAACGGTATGGGGTATCGATTTTCTATACGACCCCGACCGCGATCCGACTGCTCATGCGCTATGGTGAAGACTGGCCGAAGAAATTCGATCTCTCGACGCTTCGTATCCTGGGGAGTGTCGGAGAACCGATTAACCCGGAAGCCTGGGAATGGTTTCATCGTGTGACAGGCGAAGACAAACCCATCATGGACACCTGGTGGCAAACGGAAACAGGGTCGATCTTGATCACCCCTCTTCCCACCGTGCCGCTGAAACCTGGCTCGGCCACGCGACCGTTCTTCGGTATTGAAGCTGATGTCGTCGATCGCGAGGGAAACAGTCTCCCCGCAAACGCCGGCGGCTTTGCCGTCATCAAAAAGCCTTGGCCGGCCATGATGCGCACCATTTACAAAGATCCTGAGCGGTATAAGGCCTACTGGTCCACCATCCCCAATTGCTACACGGCCGGCGACGTCTGTCACAAAGACTCAGACGGCTACCTCTGGTTCATGGGCCGCGCGGACGACGTGATCAAAGTCGCCGGCAATCGTCTCGGCACCGCGGAAGTGGAAAGCGCATTGGTCAGTCACCCTGCAGTGGCGGAGGCTGCCGTGATCGGCAAACCGCACAAGACGGTCGGTGAATCCATCAAGGCCTTCATCATCTTGAAACAGGGAGAGCAGGAAAGTCCGGAGCTGATCAAGTCGATCAAGGATCAGGTCCTGAAAGAACTAGGCAAGATCGGCGTCCCATCTGAAATCGATATCGTCTCTTCCCTCCCCAAGACTCGGTCAGGAAAAATCATGCGCCGCGTGCTCAAAGCGAAGGAGCTTGGGCAAGACCCAGGGGATATCTCAACCATCGAAGAGTAGCGTATGGAGAAGTTAACCTCGATATGGGCCTAACCGAGCGAAGGGAACAACATATGGAGAAACCAACGATTTTCGCTGCGGCAATTTCAATCGGTATCATGACGCTGTCTTTACAGGTAATCAGTCCAGGACTCACGTCCGCAGCGGATCAGCCACCAAAGGCCAAATCACACCCCAAGACCGTCACGCCCAAGGCTGTCAAACCAAAGGCCGTCAAACCCAAGATCGAGAAACCCGAGCTCGCCAAACCCAAAACCGTCCAACCCGAGACCGTCCGACCCAAAATCGAACCGAAACCTCAAACAGCTGAAACTACTTCGAACACTCCGGGGTGTTTCGGGGTCGCACCGCAGATCGAAGAACTGGTACCTGATGAAGGTGAACCAGGTGCACAGGTCACGATCAAAGGGGCCGAGTTTGGCTCGCCCGACTGCTTGCGAGGCGTGTCATTCGGTCCGGGTCACGCGTCCACCTTTACGATGAAAGACGAATTCACCATCGTAACGACCGTCCCAGCCGATGGCCGTAAGGGCCTCGTCATGGTCACCGTCACCACGGCTTCCGGAGAAGATTCCAAAGTGTTCTTGGTTAAATAGGAGAATTCTCTCCGGTTTTTAGTATGAAACTGACGAGGAAACCAGGCGAGCCCATCTATCTGAGGAGGCATCTCCTCGCGCTCGCCCTAGCGGTGGGGCTACCGGTTGTTCTGTTGCAACTGTACAAGATCTACGTGGGCCCAATGAGCTTCGGGGCGCAGATGGGATTTGGAATTCTCGTTTCAATCCTGGCCGGAATCATCCTCTACTACACCTACCGATCGTCCGCTCAGAATCAGCCATAGATAGAACCAGGCTCTCCCTCGCGATATGATTGCTGGGGGCAGTGAATGCGGATAGAATGTCTTCGGGAGCTTCAGAAAAGGAGCGAATGCTATGACTGGAATTCAGTTCGTCACGGATGAGAAGGGGCACAAAATTGCTGTGCAAATCGATCTGAAAAAGCACGGAGCCATCTTAGAAGACTTTTGGGATGGATTGATTGGGGAATCTCGCCGCAACGAAAAGGGCATTCCGTTTCAAAAGGTCAAAGCCGACCTGATCAAACAGGGACGTCTGCGTGGGTAAGTACTCGGTTGAGGTCAAGTTTTCCGCATGAAAAGAGCTCGATGCATTGCCGGACCTCGTGCTCGTTCGGGTGGTTCGTAAGCTTGAATCGTTAGCCGATGTCCCACGACCCGCAGGGTGTAAAAAACTGAAGGGGTACAAGGATCAGTGGCGTATTCGGATCGGGGACTGGCGAGCATCGTGCGGATCGCGCATCGGCGCGAGGTCTACGAATAGCCGGACGGCCTTCCACAGATCACCCTGATTCTCATTCCAACCACGCGTAATCCCCTACCACCCCTGTGTTAAACGACAGAATCAGATGTAGTAGGGTCCGGCTTCGTAGCAATCATGTGAGCCGATGGTCGATGGTTCGAAGAATCCTGTCGCCCAATGGCGCGACTGTTGTGCAGTGCTAACGCTCTATATCGAGACTCGCCCCACGTTTGCAGCGTCATAAAAAGAAGAATGGCTGGTCACTATAACGTGTGCGAGAGTCTTAAGTGGCACGATGGGACCTAATCTCTTGCGCCCTGCACAATTCAGGATCCGACCCCCACTAACGACCCCCTGGCCGGAATCATCCTCTACTACACCTACCGATCGTCCGCTCAGAATCAGCAGCAAATCAGCAACTCTGTCTCCTGCTAGGCCTCGGTACGGAGAGCGTTCGATCCCTCACGAGAGCGTGAACGGAAAATAATGCTCAGAACGTCCGTGATTTCCATTCCGCCGCCGATGGCTAACGGACCCGCGGCTCACAGGCAGGGGCGGAATAACCGGAAGTTCCGGATCAGCCGTGCGCGGATTTTTTTCGCATCGGCTGCATGCGCTTGTTAGACGACTCATGCTGACGCTTCGTGCGCGGCCCGCTACCTGTGGCTGGTGGTTTGCTGAGTGGAGTCCGCTGACGAGGTGGTTGTCTGCGAGGTTGCTTTCCGACAACTTGCCACCGTGCTTCAATGGTGTCTGCCGACAAATCAGCACCACAATCCCATTCGATAAAGTAACCGCCATTGGCAACCTTCACAAATTCGCTCTGGTCTCGAAGAGCCTCAAACGCTTCATAGCGAAGATAGGGGCGCACATCAAAACGACCAATACGACCGTCGTCGGCAACAACGGATAACACCCAGTTCGGTTGTACCCGGAGTTCCCTGATTCTCATTGGTCAAGTCCTTTGATTGGAAATAGCTTCTTGCCGTTCACTGCCAAGTCCCAGTCGGCAAGCAAATCTTCTTGATGAATCTCGATCCATGCGACGACCAGTTTGTGCTTATTCGGCGGCAGATCGCCCGCTAGAAGCATTCCGTCAGGAATCGAATACACTGCCACGTTTCCTTGATAATCGGCATGAATGTGTGGCACATGATGCTTCTCGATGTCTCGGAAAAACATCCGAATGAGAATCCCATAAAACATGGAAATTGTCGGCATGCTATTTTGCCTCGGCATCCGGCAGCGTTCATCCGCATAATACGCGACGAACGTTCGCGCATCATATGCCAGTTCTGTCGTTGTTTCCACAAGCGGCAACCGTATGACCATTCTTCATGGGTTCTTATGCGGATCTGCATAACACCCGTCCGTAAATGGGTTCACGTGCTGTCCAACGGAGGCTTGAAAGAGGCGATGGGAGAGATTCTGATCGAAGAGAAGCTTCACGACGGGGGAATCGACACAAGTTTCCGCTCCCGGTCAGCCGCAAAAGCAAGACAGGCGCGGATGTCGTCGCGCGTGAGGTCGGGGAAGTCTTTGAGAATTTCCTCTTCACTCATTCCGGAGGCAAGATACTCCAACACATCGTACACGGTCATGCGGAGGCCACGGATGCAGGGCTTACCGCTACGCTTCTCAGGATCGATGGTTATACGGTTCTTCCAATCCATAGAGTGAAGGGTAGCCTGGGGAACTGCAAAGATCAAGGCCGCAATCGGAAACCTGCAACCGCCCCCACTCTTCTTCCCCCATCTTCTTCAAATCAGTCCGCGTTTCTGGAGGTAGTCTTTATCGATGCTGATGGTGGGTTTCGGAAGTTGACCACGCTCTTGGAGCAGACGCTCCACGTACTTGCCGATGATGTCCGATTCGAGGTTGACGGGATCATTCACCTGTTTGAGCCCAAGTATCGTCACCTTCGCCGTGTGCGGAATGATGGCGACTGAAAACCCATTGTCGCCTACATCATTGATCGTCAAGCTGATCCCATCGACGGTAATTGAACCCTTTGTGACGCAATAGCGCAGAATCTCCGGAGGCGCTCCGATGGTGAACACGATGGCATTGCTGTCCTGATGCCGGCTGCGAATAGTACCTACCCCATCTACATGGCCGGCCACCAGATGTCCTCCGATGCGTTCGTTGAGCCTCATGGCTCGTTCCAGATTCACCGGCATTCCCACTGCAAAGCTACCGAGCGTCGTCACCGAGAGTGTTTCGGGTGAGACTTCTACGGAAAAGTCGCGTTCGCTTCTCGATACTACCGTGAGACAGATTCCATTCACGCTCACACTGTCACCGATTTTCAAATCGCCCATCACGGTCGAGGCAAGAATCGTGAGCTTGGTTCCCGCGAGCGTTTTCCTCAGGACAGTAATCGCGCCCATTTCTTCGACGATACCGGTGAACATGTTTTATTTCTCGCGTTTCAAATCTCAGATAGCGATGATGATGCAATGTCGTTCTTCCAAGTATAGCGACTTTCTGCTATTTATTCTTCATAGTCAGCCAGAAGACGACGGCTGCTGCGAGTTGCACACCGGCAATGACCATGAAGGCGCTTGTATAGTTCATGCGCGCGATCAGCACACCGGCCAATAGGGGTCCGCTGGCATGCCCGATATCCATAATCGTCCCCTGCATCCCCATACCGGCTCCCAACGTCTTAAACTCGGAACTGTCTGCGACAAGCGCTGAGGAGGATGAGGAAACGACCGCCTCACCGAAGCCGAATCCGGCAGACAGCAGGAGCAAGACAGGAAACATCGACACGTGCGGGATACAGACAAAGGTTCCGGCGCAAATGAATAGACCAAGGACAATCAACGGCTGACGACCGACTCGGTCGGATATCCGGCCCATAATCGGCTTGGAAAAAAATGATGTGAAGGCCTGTACAGTAAAGAGGATCCCCACCTCCCCCGGGTTCAGACCTGCCGAAACACCATACAGTGGGAGAAACGCCATCAAGGCTCCGTTCGCGATCATCTTGGCGGCGTCCGTCGTGCTGGTGATCAGCACTATCTTGTTTTTCGCGACGGCGGCAAATCCCTTCCACATTTCCGACAACACCACAGCCGTCCCCTGTTCCTTCCTCTGTGGCACCGACACATCCAGATGAAGGGTATAGAACAACACCATGGCGATGCAGCCGAAGACGCCGGCCGTAACAAACGCAGTGGAAAACCCTGCCGCGTGGATAAGGTACCCTCCGAGAAAGGGTCCCAAAAGAGAGCCGGACTGCGTGCAGGCCGTATAGGTCCCGAGCGCCGCACCACGCCGTTCCCGATAGAGCTCCGCCACGGTGGCCAGAGCGCTCGGAGCGAAGATGGCGGTTGCGAAGCCGTGAAGAAACCGGAGCGCCGTCAGCGCGTCCAAGTTCGTAATGAAGGGATAGAGAAATGGAGGAAGCCCGAACGCGACCACGCCGATCCGCAGCAAGAATCTTCTTCCATAGATATCGGAGAGGGCGCCGGAAGGCAGTTTGAGCAAGACGCCCGTTAAGGTCGACACGGACACGATCAGACCGATCCGTTCCGGACTCGCGCCGAGCGATTCGGCGAACAAGGAGAGCGCGGGCATCCGCACCATATTGTAGCTGATGAAACAAAAGATGCCGACCGTGCAGATCAGCACGAAACTGCGTGACGCTGTCATGGGATCGATCTACCGTCGGAACGACCTTTGTCGGTGCTCTGTCGGTCCCTCAGTGCCTGTTTTAGAAACGCCACGTGATGTTCCGGTAAAGACGGCGAATTCGCCAGTTCAGCCATCACCCGTTGGGGATCCTGCTTCATCGCAACCCCCAATCGATCGACAGTCTCCACTCCTTTTTGCAACCTGCTTGTCACAACCCTGGAAACAAGCGGATGTAGGAGGGACACCAACCCTGAAAGAAAACGATTATCCAACTTGGTATACGCCACCAATGTGCTGTCCATCGCTTCACTGCCGTTTGCATCTCGCGTAATACCTATCCTTAGAAAGACGACCGCTTTCCCCGTTACGCGAGGAAGCAACCGGCTTTCATGAGTTCCCTCAAGAAAGTAGATGCAGGACGTGGGATCCTCGTACACCAACTCAACGGTGCCCTTCGTCCCCTGGCCGTCATCCCCCCAAAAGCGGCCGGGACCTCGCGCTTCCGACCGGTAAAGACCAAGATGCAGGCGCCGGATCACATCCGCTGTAAAGGGAGGATGATCCAGCAGATGCCGATACATCGATTCAGATAGAGCGGTTCGGATCGGCCCCACTTTGCTCACAGTCGTATAACTCTGGACGATGGCCTGTAGTTTACAGGTCCAGACCGGATCCATGCGCTCAACGGGAAATGTGAGCCCGGCATGATCGGGGGACAGCAGGCATGCTTCCGACCGGCCATATCCGGCGAACACAAGAATCCCCATGCCGATCCATACAACAAGCATGGGCCTCACGGGACCGAGCCTGAACCGCCATGCGCAGATCATGAAGCCGGTTTCGCTATGGCAATGGTGAGTTGAACAGGGAAGAGTCGCTCAGGATCTTGTCGTAGTCTGGCTTGTCTCAACAAGGTTTCGACCGACGGGGTGACGGTTCCTTCGAAGGAGAGACGACCGTTCGTCACCACCGTGAGCGGTTTGGAGAAATCAATCAACTTTTCGTTCAGGAATAGGCTATACCGCTGAACGTGCTCGGCCTTGACCTCAATGCGATTGCTTCCGAAAATTGACGCGTCAAGTTTGGCATAAACCCGGCGCTTGATTCGTTCGTCGCGTTTGTCCACCAAATCTTCTGAAAATGCCGCAATCGGATCGGTCGCATCGAGCCGGACCCAGTCGAACGTTTGAAAGTGGCTCCCGTCACGCACGACGGTGAGGCTTGTCGGCAACGGTACACGGCGCTGACGATTGAACCAGGCAACAAGGTCCGGCAACTCTTCTCTCGGGAAATAGTGTCCGCCTGCCATGGGATGCTCATGTTGATGCTCGCGATACACATGCGGATAGCCGAGCACGTCCAGCTCTCGGGCGATCGAGCGGCTCAGGTCCACCGGCATCACCTGATCTTTGGCTCCATGAATGATATAGACAGGCGTGTTTCGAAGGTTCGCTAAAAACGGCATCAGCACATTATCCAGTCCGCTCGCCATGGGTGCGAGGCCTGCAAACAACGGCGCATGATGCATACCGATCAGCCATGTCCCGATCCCACCATTGGACATGCCTGTGAGAAGAACCCGGTCGGGGTCGATATGATACCGGTGCGCAATTTGCCGGATCGTCTCCAGCACCAGATCCTCGGCGCGCCTTGTAAACCACGCACCGGAAGGATAGGTGGGACAGGCCAATAGATAGTCCTCACCCAACCGTGGTCGCCATCGTTCCAAATATTCTTCGCCGGTAAAACCGAAGCCATGGAGGCACACGACTAAGGGGTAGGCCCTCGAAGCTTGGTACGTCGGTGGGATGAACAGAGACAGCGGGTAGGTCTGTCCGCGTATGACAATCTGTTCGTCGGGAAGATTTCCGACAGGCTGCTTCTGATAGGTTCGTTCAGCCCTTATGATATGAGAGACTGTTTCGACGGAGGCGCTCTTGTCGGAAAGAATGCGCTGCAACAACTGACCGGCTTCATCACTGTCATGGGTCTCTATGTACCGGACTACGAGCGAAGCTAAGCTCTCGACGACCGGTGCCGGCACCTCTGCAAGGCCGGAGTTCATTCCGCTACCAAGAACTACCGTCAAGCTGATGAATCTTATCCAGGCGGTCACAGGTCGCCTTCCACTACGACATCATTGCCGACGAATCGCGTCACCACATGCCGTACCTCGATCGCACCTGCAAGCCGTGCCGGACTCTCTCCCCCAATCACACTCTTGGCATTCTGGCCGCCGAGGAGCAGCGGCGCCATATAGAGGCGAATGCGATCGACCAACTTTGCCTTCAACATCGCCGCATTGACCTCACTCCCCCCCTCCACGAGTAAGGACGTGATACCACGCCGTCCGAGCTGCTTGAGTAGAGCAGGCAACGAAACACGATTCTGCCGGGTGGGCAACGTGAGAATCTCTACGCCTTTCTCTTGCAAAACCGATCGTTGAGCCGCTGGGGCTGCAGCAGTTGTGGCAATGATCGTTTTGGCCTTGCCTTGTTGTGTCAGGACCTGTGCCTTGAACGGAGTGCGCAGCCGGCTATCGACCACAATGCGAAGAGGCTGCCGCGATGCTAATTTTTCGAGTCGCGGTCCTGTTCTCGCTGTCAGTGACGGATCATCGGCCAGAACGGTTTCTACTCCGATCAAGACGGCATCGACACAACAGCGAAATTGATGCACCTCCCGGCGAGACGACGCTCCCGTAATCCACCGCGACTCCCCTGTTGCGGTGGCCATCTTTCCATCAAGCGTCATCCCTGTCTTGAGCGTCACATAGGGACGTCCGGTTTTCATCCAGTGGCAATAGGATTTGTTCAGCTTTTCCGCCTCAGATCGGGCCACTCCGACCGTGACTGAGAGTCCGGCCCGCCGAAGCGCTGCGGCTCCTTTTCCCTTTACAGACGGATTCGGATCCTGCATCGCGATCACCACACGGCGGACCCTCGAGCGAAGGATTTCGGGGACACAAGGGGGAGTTCGCTTCTTGAGATGGCAGCAGGGCTCAAGCGTCACGTACAAAGTGGCGCCTTGCGCACGCTTCCCAGCTTGTCGTAACGCGAGAATTTCTGCGTGGAGGGTCCCAGGTCGAAGATGAAAACCCCGGCCGATGATTCTGCCTTCGCGAACCACTACGGCTCCGACCATCGGATTCGGGCTTGTCGTTCCCTGGCCCTTCGCCGCCAGGCGAAGGGCCAGGGTCATGTAGCGCAGGTCCTGACCGCGGCCTCTCACCGTGCCTTGCGGGCCACGCGGGACCGACGGGGCTTTGGTCGTGACTTCGTCCGCTTGACCTGTGCTGCCTTGGTGGATTGGTTTGCTCTCTTTGTGCCTTCTTCGGCCAGAGCAGCATGGGCGGCAGCCAACCGAGCAATCGCCACCCGGTAGGGCGAACAACTCACATAATCCAAGCCCACTTGATGACAAAACTCCACGGAACTTGGATCGCCTCCATGCTCACCACATATGCCTAGTTTGATATCGGGCCTGGTTGTACGGCCTCCGACAATCGCCTGTCGCATCAGCGATCCGACACCTTCCCTGTCCAACACGGCAAACGGATCCGACTCCATGATACCGACGGTTCGATAGTAGTCGATGAACTTCGCTGCGTCGTCCCGAGAGAACCCAAATGTCGTTTGTGTCAAATCGTTGGTCCCGAACGAAAAGAACTCGGCTTCCTTGGCGATATGCTCGGCGGTTACGGCGGCGCGAGGCAATTCGATCATCGTCCCGATCAGGTACGACAGTTTCACATCGTAGTGTTTCATCGTCTCTTGGGCCACTTCGCGGATCAGATCTTTTTGCGACTTCATCTCCGAGACCATACCCACGAGCGGAATCATGATTTCCGGTACGATCTTGACGCCCTCTTTCGCCAATTCACAGGCGGCCTCCATGATCGCCCTCGCCTGCATGCGCGTGATCTCCGGCATCGTAATTCCCAATCGGCATCCACGAAGACCGAGCATCGGATTGAACTCGTGTAGTTCTTCGACCCGCACAAGGAGCCGCCGCTGTTCTTCCAACTTGGCCCCGTCATTGCCCGTCAATTCCAACTGCGCGATCTCGACCATCAGCTCTTCCCGCTTGGGCAAGAACTCATGGAGCGGCGGATCAAGCAGGCGAATCGTCACCGGATAACCCTTCATCTCTCGATAAAGCCCGACAAAGTCTTGCTTCTGCAGCGGCAACAACTGATCCAGGTATTTTTCACGCTCCTCTTTCGTTCGGGCCAAAATCATCTTCTGCATGATCGGAATGCGATCCTCGGCGAAAAACATGTGTTCGGTCCGGCAGAGACCGATACCCTCCGCGCCGAACCCTCTGGCGATGTTTGCCTGGTCCGGCACATCGGCGTTGGCACGGACGCGAAGCTTGCGGAAACTGTCTGCCCAGGACAGGATCGTGGCGAACCGTTGATACTTGTCCGACTGCTTGGGATCAAGCTTCCCTTGAATGACTTGAATGATTTCGGATTCGACGACAGGAATATCGCCCTCATACACATTACCGGTCGATCCATTGATCGACAGATAATCTCCTTCACTAAACGTCTTGGCACCGATCTTCACGGTCCTGCCATCAAGCACTTCGACTGATTCACATCCTGCGACGCAGACCTTGCCCATCTGCCGCGCCACCACGGCAGCATGGGACGTCATGCCACCACGCGCCGTCAAAAATCCTGCCGCCGCATTCATCCCGTGGATATCATCCGGACTCGTCTCCTGCCTGACCAGCACGACTCGATTGCCGGCTGCCTTCATTTCAACCGCGCGGTCTGGATTTAGCGCGATCTTGCCCGCCGCTGCACCGGGCCCGGCCGGCAACCCCTTGCCGAGCGGGTTCGATTTCGACTCTTCCTTGGTGTCGAAAATCGGGTAGAGATACTGTGCCAATTGATCGGCCCCGATACGTTGCACGGCTTCCTGCTTTGAGATCACCCCTTCTTTCACCATATCGACCGCGATCTTGACCGCCGCGATCCCCGTCCGCTTCCCGACACGGGTTTGCAACATATAGAGCTTGCCCTCCTGGATCGTGAATTCGAGGTCAAGCATGTCCCGGTAGTGTTTCTCGAGCTTCTTATAGGTGTGTTCGAGATCCTTGTACGCCTCCGGAACATTTTTCGACAACGCGCTCACGGGCAGGGGCGTTCTGATCCCGGCAACGACATCTTCGCCCTGAGCATTCATCAAACATTCACCGAAGAATGCTCGATCACCGGAGCTCGGGCTTCGCGTAAACGCGACGCCGGTCCCACTCGTTTCCCCCATGTTTCCGAACACCATCGCCACGACGTTCACTGCCGTTCCCCAAGAATCGGGAATGTTGTACAACCGGCGGTAGGTAATGGCGCGGGCGCCGAACCAGGAGGAAAATACCGCATTGATCGCCAGCCGCAGTTGTTCCAGCGGCTCATCCGGAAAGTCTTTTTTCGTTTCTTCCTTGATGAGGGCTTTGAAACTCGCCACTAATTCGCGAAGGTGCCTGGCATCCAAATGGGTTTCATGCGCGACACCCACTTCGGTTTTCTTGTGCTTGAGAATCGCTTCGAAATGCTCGCGCGGCACACCCATCACGATACTGCCGAACATCGACACGAATCTCCGATAGCTGTCCTGCGCAAACCGATCGTTCCGCGTTTTTGCCGCCAACCCCTCCACGGTCTTCGTGGTCAGGCCGACGTTCAGCACGGTGTCCATCATACCCGGCATCGAGGCGCGCGCGCCGGATCGGACCGAGACCAGCAGCGGCCGCGCAGGATTGCCGAAGCCCATCCCCATCGAACGTTCCACACGTTTGAGCGCCTGCAATGTGGCATCCCACATTCCGTGAGGGTATTGCTTGCCGACCCTGTAATACTCGACGCAGGCTTCGGTAGAAATCGTAAATCCTGGCGGGACTGAGATACCCAAATTGGTCATCTCGGCCAACCCTGCCCCTTTTCCGCCGAGCAGCTCCTTCATGTTCGACGTGCCCTCGGCTTTGCCGTCGCCGAAATAGTAGACGTATTTCTTTGCCACGTGACTTCTCCTTCCAGGAAGAGTGCGTATCAATGAGCGGGCGACGCGCGACGACCGTCGGTTGATTCCAGACGGAGCCGATAGCGGTTCACTAAGAACCACTTCGCCCTTACGCCACCGATGATGATCGCGGCGACAAAAAGCATCAGCATCAATAACCGATAGTCAGCCTGAACACCTTGATCGACGTAGTACTGGCCGTCAAGCCCCTTCTTGAGCTTCGTGTCGGGCTGGAGATAATGGGTTTTTCCACTAGGATCGGAAAGATTGAGCCATTCCGAACAGAGCCGAACCGGTCCATTCGCTTCGGGCACTGACTGCCATGTGAGTCGAAGGCACACGTCCTGCTTGGCATTGAAGAAATCGGGCGTCTTGACCAAGTCGTCCAGATTAATGCCGCTGAGCGCGAACCCGGCAAAGAGAATTGCATTGCAGAGCACCATCAGGACCAGCGAGACCACAAGGGAAAATCGTCGGATCTTGGTCGCCCGACGTCGGCTCTCCGTCATCGGCTGATCCATGGCACCTCCAGTCTTGCCTCACCTCTCGCCTGCAGGATGCCTGTCTCTTAGTCCGATTTGACCTACCGTCCTTGTATCACAATCTGGGAAAAGTCTGCGAATGACATGAATAACTCATCGACTTCCTTGAGCAGCGACAACCGGTTACTGCGGATAGCCTTATCTTCTGCATTTACCATCACAGCTTCGAAAAAGGCGTCGACGGCCGGTTTAAGACCCACCAGCGCGTCCAATGCCTGGCTGTACTCGCCGGCTTTGACCGAAGCCTCTATTCGGCCGCGTTCGTTCCCTACGGCTTTGTGGAGCGCTGATTCGGCAGCATCTTGAAACCGCGCCTCGTCTACCGGTTCCGGGGTCCATTGTTCTTTCTCGACAAGTCGGTGCGCCCGTTTGAAACCCACGATCAGGGAATCGAACTCCGGCTTCTTCGTTACGACTTCGAGCACCTTCATTTTCTGGACAAGATCCACGAGGTCAATTGCCTTGTCATGAGCCGGCTTCAAGACTGACTCGATGACATCGTCGCGCAATGTATGCACGACCCGACTATAGTATCGAACCCGCTCAAAGATGAACTCGGTGATGCGCAGGCGTCCTTCCCGTTCCAAACCCGATACGCCTTTGAATCCGTCCTTTGCGACAATGTCCATAGCGTGGTCGATGCATGTTCGGAGATTGATTCGAAGATTCCCCTCAAGCACGATCCTCACGATCGCAGTGGCGTGACGGCGCAATGCAAATGGATCTTCCGATCCGGTCGGTACGATACCAACATGGAAAAACGCAGAAATGGAATCCAGCCGATCTGCCAGGGAAAGGATCTGTCCCGCTAACGTCCTGGGCAACTCTCCTTCAATCGCCTTGGGAAGATATTGCTCTCGAATGGCCTGAGCCACCGCCCTCGATTCTCCGTCATGCAGCGCATACTCGCCGCCCATGATGCCTTGCAGCTCGGGAAACTCACCTACAATTCCGGTCAAAAGATCGGCTTTGGACAAAGACGCCGCCCGATCGCAAACCTGTCGGAGCTCATCTTGACCAGGATACAGGTGACCGGCCATGAAGCCGGCCAGTTTTTTCACCCGCTCCTGCTTGTACGCCATCGTACCGAGCTTGTGGTGGAATGTGACCCCGGAGAGTTTTTTCCCTCGTTCCTCCAGCGTCATTTTTCGGTCTTCGTCGAAAAAGAACTTCGCATCCGCCAGCCGCGCCGCCAATACCCGCTGGTTGCCGGTCCGAATGAGCGACATATTTTTGGGCTCATTATTGGCGATCGCGATGAAATGCGGCGCCAGCTCGCCGGACTTTTTGTCCCTTACCGAGAAGAATCCTTGATGTTGTTTCATCGAGGTTATCAAGACTTCTTGAGGAACCGCCAAATATTCAGGTTTGAAGTTACCCAGGACGGCACAGGGCCACTCCGTGGTGTATACCGCTTGATCAAGCAGGGCGTCATCGGCATTCAATTCCACGCCCGCTTTGACACAAAGACGGTCGATTTGCTTCTGAATCGTTGTGCGACGACGTTCGGGATCAAGAATCACCCCCTGCCGTTCAAGCCCTTGGTTGTATGTCTTGAAATCCCTCACGGTGATGGGCTTTCCGCCGCCCATCACGCGATGACCGTATGTTCGATTGCCGGCTCTGATTCCGGCAATCTGTACCGGCACCACCTTACCCCCGAATATCGCAGCGATCCACCGTACGGGTCGGGCGAAGCGCAAGCCCGTCTCGTTCCACTTCATGGCCTTGGGAAAAGAAATCTTTTCCACAAGTTGAGGCAATAATTCCGGAAGAAGGGTTGCGGTCGCACGCCCGGCATCTCGCTTGACCACAAAAAGATACTCGCCTTTCGGCGTTTCGCGGATCTCCAAATTTTCCACTGCAACACCCTGCCCGGCTGCGAATCCCATGGCCGCCTTTGTAGGCTGACCAGCTTGATCGAAGGCTACCGTTCTCGACGGTCCCATCGTTTCTTTGACAACCGCAGTTTGGTGGGCAAGCAAATCGTTCACGACCAAAACGAGCCGCCGAGGCGTCCCATAGGTCTTGACGGACTCGAACGACAATCGGGCATCCTGAAATACGCGGTCGGCTGATTCTCGAAGGGCAGTCAGGGCCGACGCAACAAACTCAAACGGCAGCTCCTCGATACCGATCTCGAACAACAGCTCCGCTGTAGGTTTGGAGCTGCGAGTTTTTTGCCGAGGTTTCTTCACGAGCGGGCGCTTCATCGAAGTGTACCCTGCTCTCTTATGAGCGGATGTCCCATCGCCGCTCGCTCGTCGCGATAGCGTTCGGCACATTGTCTGGCCAATGCCCGCACACGCGCGATGTAGCCCGTCCGTTCCGCGACACTGATCGCCCCCCTAGCATCAAGGAGGTTGAACAGATGGGACGATTTGATGCAGTAGTCATAGGCAGGCAACGTCAGGCGCCGGTCGGTTTGGGCGAGCAATCGCTTGCACTCCGCTTCGTTCGCCTGAAAGCCCTGCATGAGCATCGTGATATCCGCTTCCTCAAAATTGTAGCGCGACCCTTGCACTTCAGTTTCGTGATGAATGTCCCTATAAGAGACCTCATTCGTCCAGGCAAGATCAAAGACGTTGTTCACCTCTTGCAGATACATGGCGATGCGCTCTGTCCCGTAGGTGATTTCTCCTGTGATCGGAGCCAGTTCAATCCCGCCGATCTCCTGAAAGTACGTAAACTGGGTGATCTCCATCCCGTCGAGTCTTACTTCCCACCCTAGTCCCCACGCACCCAGCGTCGGCGACTCCCAATCATCTTGGATGAAGCGAATGTCGTGCTCCTTGGGATTGATCCCCAACCGAGCAAGACTCTCTAGATACAGCTCTTGAATGTTGTCCGGTGAAGGTTTCAGGACGACTTGGTACTGATAATAGTGCTGGAGACGGTTGGGGTTTTCACCATAACGGCCATCCGTCGGACGTCGGCATGGCTGCACATAGGCCGCCCGCCATGGCTCCGGTCCGAGCGACCGCAGAAATGTGGCCGGATGAAAGGTACCGGCTCCCATCTCCATGTCATACGGTTGATGGATGACACAACCTTGATCGGCCCAGAACCGATGGAGGGCAAGAATAAGTTCTTGAAAAGTCACGGAACCTACAGCCTGGTCGGGAGAGATGATTAGATGTTTACTTCAGAAATAACGAACCAAGCTAGCAAGAATGCTTTTCTCCTGTCAAGGAACAAACCCCTCTAGATCAATGGCTTGCACATTGGACCGGCTGCACGTCTCATGCGAAAGGCATCCTGGCAACGCCTCCGAAGCCAGCCTCCACCTCAAGGACGCACAACACCCTCCCCTACCGGATGATGAATTATCACATCCAGTAAAAGATACACGGGCTTCCTTGATCACGACGCCGGTATGACGTATGCTCATACTGGAGGTGCGAAATGGCCAAGTCAAAAGTTGCGATCTCTCTCGATGAGTCCACACTAGACCGGCTTGATAAGCTGGTCCAGAAAGCCGCCTTTACCAGCCGCAGTCAGGCCATTCAGGAAGCCGTGGATGAAAAGTTGGCGCGCCTCAACCGAAGCCGTTTGGCTCGGGAGTGTGCAAAACTTGATCCTGCTTTCGAAAAGTCGCTTGCCGAAGACGGTTTATCCAAGGATGCTGCGGAATGGCCAGAATACTAAGGGGTGAAATTCGTTGGGCGGATCTGAATCCGGTCCGCGGCAACGAACAAGCGGGGCTGCGCCCCGTGCTCATCCTGAGTCACGACGTATTCAATGAGCGTTCTGGAACCGTGATCGCCGTCGCGCTGACGAGCCAGCCACAGCGAGCGGAATTTCCGCTCACACTCGAGCTTCAGTCAAGAGACCTCCCGAAACACTCATGGGTCAAGATCAGCCAAATCCGCACATTGGCAATTGAACGGATCGGCCAGCGGCTCGGGAAGGTGAGTCTTGAAGAGTTGGCCCAAGTCATCGACGGATTGACTGAAATCATCGGCCCCTAGCCCGCATGACGGTGATTTCCACCGCAACTGAACGTGAGTTTTACGCCAATCCCTGGACAGTCAAGGCGTTCTGTTCTGACCCCATCTACATCTTGCCACCAGAAGCGATCGACGCATCGAACACGCGAACGGTAGAAATACGGAAGCTGGCAGCGTGAACACACCCTCGATCGGCGCTCGATTCCGGCGTTCGGCTATGCCTACCAGCCGGAACCGAGCTTTGCCCTGTTCGGCTGAAGAAGCGCAAGCCCTCTCCAGCACAGGAACAGGTCGATAGACTCCACGTGGCACGCTCTCCTGAGCCCCCGCTAGGACATTCCGGCCCGGATCTCTTCCGTGCAGAGTGTTCGCGCATCGGAACCGACGGTCTTGCAACGCCGTTCATTCTGAGGCCTTCAACTCCCCGTTCGTCCTGAGCCTGTCGAAGGACCTCCGCCTCTCGCCAACCGAGACACCTCGGCCCAATCGCCTCAAATCAGGGCTTTTCTTCTTCACACAGATTCTCAACTATAGGTCTTGAGGCGATCCCCGAGAATAAATCGCGAGGATCGGGGGAAGTCCTGCACGCGCGGCAAGAGCCATTGCGTGAAATCGTAGGCTTTCGTGACGATGGGAGGTAATTCGGGCATTGAATCACCACCAGAGTATATTCTTGCGGATCGAGCCGTCCGCTCCCGTCAGGGAGCGGACGGCCTCACAGCCTTTCGAACGCAGAGCCAAGATCCAAGGGTTCAAGATCCAAGAACTACGGAGTCTTCGCGCATCGGACCCCGTAGCCGTTGGTCCGATTCGTCGGCTAGTAGTTGAACCGGAGCGCAGATCGCAGGGGCAGCGGATAATTGAACCACGAGCCGCCACGGCGCACCTTGTATTCTCCACTCACCGCTCCTTTCGGATTCTGCGCCGGGCTGTTCTTGTACGCGTTCTTGTCATACCAATCGCTTGTCCACTCCCAGACATTCCCGGCCATGTCGTAGATGCCATAGGGACTCCGCCCATCGTGCAACGTCCCCACCGGCACGAGGGCTTGATGGTCGTTCCACTTCTCTTTCCCATAGTTCGCCCGGAGCCGGTCCGGCGGATCGTTGCCCCATGGAAATGTTCGGCCGTCCGTCCCGCGCGCCGCCTTTTCCCATTCCGCTTCCGTCGGCAGCCGCTTGCCCGCCCACCGGCAATAGGTGTTCGCATCCGACCAATCCACCCTGACTACCGGGCGTTTCTGATGGGCCGCTTGGTTCATCACCTGCCATTCCGGCGGCGCATCGATCCCCGTCGCCGCCAGAAACTTGGCATACATCGCCACCGTCACTTCGAACGTGTCCATCTGGAAGGCGTCGAGATACACCTGACGTGCGGGCTTTTCATCATCCTCGCCTTGATTGCTGCCCATCGTGAAGGGGCCCGCCGGCACCAGCACCATCGGCATCTCTTGAGCCTGCACCGGAGAGTCTTGCCTGGCTTCACCGACAGCCGTTTTCTCGGTGGCTGATTTCGTCCCTGCCTGGAGTTTCTCCTGTAACTGTTGGTAGACGGCCTGTTGCTCATCGTCAAGACCCAGTTTGTCGGCAATATCTAACGTATCCTGGGCCGACT
>JAHBWU010000036.1 GCA_019636835.1 Nitrospira sp. | reverse complement strand
TCGGCGACGCCGAGGTCCACGCTATGGAGCGTCGCCAAGAGCGCGCCTTTCTTCACGTCCTGCCCGACATCGACGTGGACGTTCACAACCCGACCACGAATCAGGGTGGTCACCTCGGCCAATTCGTTTTGGTTGGCTTGGACAGTTGCGGGAAATTGACGATGCGAAAGCAGTTGCCCCTGCTTGACCGGCACAAGTTCCAGATGCATCCGGGACAACTCTCCCGGCGTCAGGTGCAGCAACCCTGGTCGTTCATGAGGTGAGTCAGGTTTGGCGGCAGTGGTGTCCACCGGTTTGTTCTCACAGGCAACTCCCACCACTACGATCGCGCAAGCCATCAGGCTATGGATGACCCGAGGAAGAAATTCCGTTGTGTTCCGAGTCAAGCGGTTCTGACCCACGAATGATACCCTTGGCCTATTCCACTCATGCCTTCTCGCATGAGGCATGCCCCCCAAAACACGTTGTTTTCCTCGTGAAAACTGGATGTTTGCTGCATTTTGCTACCGCGACCGTGGCATGCCGTGGTGGAATGCGACAGTCATGCACTTTGACTTCTCCACACTGTTAGTTGTGATATGAGATACTGATTCCGAAAGGTAGCGACCTATGGAAGTGCAAGCCCAATTTCCAGAGGAACAATCGTCGGCCGGTGAGTTTACGCGCCAGCCGGACGCGTTCCGGGAATGGGTCACAGCCGACGGCAGCTCCGGCTATCCCTCCGCCGCCGGCCGGTACCATCTCTACGTGTCATGGGCCTGTCCCTGGGCCCATCGCACGATCATCGTGCGCAAGTTGAAGCGGCTTGAAGACGTGATCGGCATGACGGTCGTAGATCCTATTCGTGACGAGCGAGGCTGGGCATTTCGCGAAGGGTCAGGACATGCTCCCGATCGGATCAACGGCTTTCAGTTTCTCCGTGAAGCGTATAAGGCGACCGACGCAAACTACATCGGACGCATGACGGTCCCGGTACTGTGGGATTGTGTGACCAAACGGATCGTGACCAACTCCGATGATGATCTGATGAGAATCTTCAACGGCGAGTTCAATCGATTCACCGAAAGCCCGATCGATTTGTACCCGGATGGTCTGCGGCAAGAAATCGACGAGCTCAACAGGTTCATTTACGAAAACGTAAACGACGGGGTCTATCGAGCAGGATTCGCCACCGCGCAACAGGCGTATGAGCGAGCGGCACGGCGATTGTTTACCGCGCTGGATCAACTCGATGCGCGCCTCGCAACCCGCCGTTACTTATTTGGACCGGAATTCGTGGAAACCGACTGGCGCCTCTTTGTCACGTTGGTTCGGTTCGACGCGGTATACCACGGACATTTTAAGTGCAATGTCCGACGAATCATCGATTACCCGCATCTCTCCGGGTATCTCAGAGATCTCTACCAAACCGACGGTATTGCCGATACCGTGAATTTCGACCATATCAAGCGGCACTACTACATCACGCACGACGATCTCAATCCTACCCGTATCGTCCCGATCGGCCCAGAGCAAGACTTGTCGACGCCCCATGGCCGTAACCGTCTGGCCTAACAGCGTCAGCTTCATCAACGCAATGTAAGTATTCGATGCTTCCGCATCACAATGTCTATGCCCATAGACAATCTTGGGGTTATTTTCCCCATCTCTACGGATCCGTAAAGCAGATCGACATCAAAACTTCCCATTCCGCCTAGTTTTTCGCGCCTGTCTTCTTAGGACTTATCAAGCACAAGAGTTGCTCACTTGGACGACAAGAGTTCACGTCGGTCTTAATGAAAGGAGCCGTTATGGATATGATGTGGTTGTTCGCAACTGTGATGGGCGCACTGCTTCTTGGTGGGATAATCGTCTACAAGAAGAGTGCATAGCCTGCCGTCTAGAATCAGAGTATCCTCTCAGGATTGATGCATGCCGACTTTTCCCTGGGCGGGATACGTCGATTCGCTGAGCCCTCCTTCCGACTGATATCTTCCTCGCCCCCACTGCGGGGCGAGGAACGGTCCGACTGCAGATCCGTTGTCCTTCAGCTTCTCCTCCAAGAGAACAATCAGAAATAAATGATTGGCGGGTGACTCGACTTTTGGTACATTGCAGAGCCGCGTTGTCGATGGTCGTTTTATTAATTTCAAGAGGTTACCTTAAGAATGAGGACACAATTTTGGTGTAGGCCGGTCTGCTTCAAGCGAAGTGAATATGGGGTCGTTCTTGCCGTCTCGTTGATCGTACTCTCCGGTTGCGCCGTTCAAAAAGACTCAATAAATTCACTCACCCCCGACATCACACAAAACGCTCCACCAGTGCTTCTTGCGGATGCCTCTCACAAGGCCATTCCCTTAGCTACACCGACCCCTGAAGGCTCTTCTGAAGAACCATTCGATCCATTTGCCAAACCGGGCGAAGAGGCGATCGAGGAGTATGACCCGTGGGAACCGCTTAATGCCAAGATATTTGAAGTCAACCGGCAGTTTGATCGTTGGCTGCTGAAGCCGGTGGCCAAGGGTTACAACTTCATCGTCCCAAACATCGTTCAGGTCGGCATCAGCAATTTTTTCTACAATATTCGTGTGACGCCGCGTTTCATGAATAATATTTTCCAGGGAAAGTTCAAAGGAGCCGGTATAGAAGTCGGGCGATTTCTCATCAACACAACAGCGGGGATCGGAGGGTTCTTCGATGTGGCTCAGCATTTTCATCTGACAACTCCGGAGGAAGATACCGGACAGACGCTTGGCTTTTACGGAGTTCCACCTGGGCCATATATCATCCTGCCGCTGATGCAACCTTATACCGTTCGAGATCTTGTCGGGTATGTCGGAGACATCGCCTTGAATCCGATCTATTGGCTGGTTCTACCGATCATCGAGATCGAGGAAATTCCTTCGGTGATCCCTCATTACAACCGGTTGACCACCTCATTGATCCTGATCACCGCGCGCGGGACCGAGATCGTGAACGACCGCTCATTGAACCTTGAAAAGTTTCAGGGTGTGGAGGAGTCCACCGTGGATCTCTATGCGGCAGTTCGTAATGCCTACCTTCAAAAGCGGGCCAAGGCCATCCGAGACTAGCTGATTTCATTGGTGGCGTTTTGCTCGTGCTCGGCCGACCAGTCTGATCATCGCCACACTTCTTTCAGCAACCAGCGAGCCGTGGTAGATCAAGTGGATTACAACTTATTGACAATACTATGCATATCACTTGGTTGAGAGGATGGATCAGAAAATGGCAGACCCATAGGGATGAGCTCGACACATGACAACCTGGAATTTAGGTACCGAGCCGCCTCGGAAACTGACGAGACGCAGTAGAGCGGAGAGTTAAACGCTCTTCTTGTAGATGATGATGCCGCCGATGAAGATCACGAGCATCACAACCGCAAACATTAAGAAGGTACTATCCATGGTTACTCCTTTCGTTCGGACCCGTCACGCAACGAAGTGGAACACCACAGCACACCTCCCAAGGATGAGACCGAATAGACAACATTCCCTGGACAAAGCTGCAACGCATGACACCACAGGGTCTGATGTCAAACGACAACTCGGCCCTAGCACCTTTGGGAACCTACGACTTCGCTAAATTTATTCCTGGCAAAATATACTGTCAAGTAGCTTGGAGAGAAGGAATGTGCAGCTGCAGGATCTATCTTGGGAACCAAATCACCGTAAATGAATCGCTTCGGGTGCGTTGCTACGGTAGAGCGGCCGACACACTGAGTAAAGTTGCTAGATAGTGCTGTGAACGTGATCTTTTCTAGGTGAAAATTGAGTAGCCTCACCTGCCGGCGGATAAACCTTGACGGTATACGTCCTGTCTGGGTCTAGAGTCACAGAGACCTTTCCTGCCTTGTTCAAATAATCAATGGCCAAGTACACCTGATTCCAGGTCAGGTCTGGACAGAGCCCGACGACTTCTTCCATTGAGCAAGTGGAACCAAATTGCTCTAAGGCACCATAGACGCGGTCTATGATCGCTGAAACTTGCATACGTTCTCCACCCAATAGAAGTCAAAACTTACAAGCAGTTTTTTTTCTCTTGAAGAAGCTTATATGCTCGGATGCTTAAGCAGCACACGCTCCATCGTACAAAAACGGACAACTTCATGCTTTAACTAATGGTAAGGAAGTAGGATGGATCTTGTGAACTAGGGAACCACCTAGAAAGACGAGGAGAGATTACTAGTGCTGAATGCTGATCTAAGTACTGGCTTCATGATGTTGTATCAAACAGTCCAGACTATACTATACCTCGTGTAGTATGCAGTATCAGCTGACCGTCTATGATGATACGCTCACAAGACCTTCGGCGATCGCATACTTGATTAACTCAGCGGTCGAATGGAGATCAAGCTCGCTCATGATGCGAAACTTGTGAAATTCCACCGTCTTCACGGAAATATTCAGGATCGAAGCAATGGTCTTGGTACCTTTTCCTTCAGCAACGAGCTGTAATACCTCCCGCTGCCGCTGTGTGAGGGTGGTCACCAATGGCTTGCTGGGCTGGTCCTCCGGAGATTGAAGTGTCGCCGCCAAGACGTCTTTCGTGATAAGCGGGGTCATATAGTGTTGCCCCCGCATCACCGCCTGGATGGCTTGCTTGAGCTCCACTGCGGCGGACCGTTTTATCAAATAGCCGGAGGCCCCGGCCTTAAAGGCTTCGGTCGCATAGGTAGGGGTGGCATGCATGGTCAGGAAGATAAGCTTGCTCTCCGGCACCAGCTTGCTTATCTGGCGTGCTGCATCTAATCCATTGAGCAACGGCATCGAGATGTCAAGCAACACAATATCGGGGCGTAACTGCCGAGCCGCATCAACCAGCGATCGTCCGTCCTCCACCATACCGACCACTTCGCCCTCGGTTTCCACCAGCTTCCGAAGTCCGGCTAGGACAATGGCATGATCATCGGCCATCAGGATTCGCGGCCGTTTCATGCGACCTCCACCCCGCAAGGCACCCAAGCACAGACCTTGGTGCCGTGGGATGGCCGAGATTGGATCCGAAAGAACCCGTGCAGTTGCCGCAGCCGTTCCTCCATGCTGCTCAATCCCAAGCCCTGTTGGTGAGTGCGCTGGTCCTCTGGGTTGAATCCCTTCCCATTGTCAATGACGGACAGACCGATCCCCTTTGACGACCCATGCAGCTGGACCGTCACGGTCGTCGCCCGCGCATGTTTCACCACATTTTGGACGCTTTCCTGCATGACACGGAAGAGACAGGTCGCCTGATCGAGCGGAACCGCATTGGGAACATCAAGAATTTTCAGATGAATGGGTAAGCCCGTGCGCCTGGAAACCTGATGGACATGGTCTTCGACCGCCGGACGCAATCCGGCATGCTCCAACAGCGAGGGATGAAGCCGGTACGCGAGCGTGTGCACATCGTCAGAAAGCTGTTCCAACTGTTCACGAAGCGGCGCCAGGGCTTGAGGAAGTTCAGCGGACTCGCGGGAAGGGCGGCGTTCCAAAGACGCCACCTCCAAGACCAACGCAGCCAATCGCTGGCTCACATCATCGTGCAGGTCACGAGCGATCCGCTGCCGCTCATGTTCTTGCGCCGTCAACAGCTTGGATGTCAGCTCTTCCAGTTGCACTTGCTGCTGATGCAATTCCAGCTGGTTGCGATGAAGCGCCTCTTCCGCCTGCTTGCGTTCGGTGATGTCGACCGCGACACCTCCCAAGAGCACCGGTGTTCCCTTGTGGTCGACGATGGGGAACTTGCTCACAAGCGCGTGCCGGACCTCCCCGTTCAGAACAAACTGCTCGACTGTGTGCAAAGGGGCCCTTGCCTCCCGCACTTTCCTATCGTTCAGCTCGTACTGTACAGCGATCTCTTCAGCCCACAATTCACGGGCGGTCTTTTCTTTCCAATCTAGTCCTTGCAGGAGAGATTCTTCAAAGAGTCGATTGACGTACAGGTGTCGTCCCTCGGCGTCTTTGATCCATGCAAAGCCATGTAAATTATCCATGAAGGATGCGAATCGGCCCTCGCTCATTCTCAGGGCCTCTTCGGCATGTCTACGTTTCGTGATGTCGATCATCGCCCCCAAAGTTCGAGTCGGGCGACGCTCGGGCCCCTCATTATCGAAGAACGTCCATGATCGAAAACTCACCCACCTGACACTGCCGTCACCGCGCAACACGCGGTGTTCTACCGAAAAGAGATCGTCACAGGCGGGATCTTGGGCCTGCTTGATGGCCTGGACGGCTGTATCGCGGTCTTCCGGATGGAGTAACTGCATATACCCTTCCATAGAAGCCGGATCATCGGGTCCGACTCCGTAAATTTCTCTCATGACCGGAGACCAGTACACCTTCCCGGTTCGGTGGTCATGATCAAAAATGCCGAAGTTGGCCAATCGGATGACCTGATCGGACCGTTCCTCCCTTTCATGCAGTGCGTGCTTTGCCTCCACACGAGTCGTCACATCTTCCGTGGCAATCACAATTCCGCCCACTTCGTTGCCGCAGAACCAGGGACGAACATCCCAGGTGATCCACTGCGTTGAGCCGTCACCCCGAACGAACCGGTCTTCATCCGCACTCAGCACTTCTCCGGCCAGGCCGCGACGATGGACCTCCTGCCATCGTAATGAACTCTCGGGAAGCACGTCATAGTGCGATCGACCGATGATATTCCGTGCGAGCCGATACTCCTCCATCCAACGGCGGCTGGCCGCCAGATACCGCATGTCGCGGTCAAACATCGCAATCGCGGCCGGTGCGTGCTCAATGAACAAACGGAATCGCTCCTCGCTATCCCGCATCGCCGCATTGGTTCGTTCGAGGTCGGCTGTTCTTTCCTGAACGCGTTGTTCCAACTCTTCATGGGTCCGGCGCAGCGCCTCCTCAACCCTCTTGCGATCGGTAATGTCATTGCCGATCGTCAGGATGCAGGGCTTCCCCCTGAGCGTGATCATGTCCGCGGAGATGAGGAACTGTCGCAATTCACCGCTGCTCATCCGCATCGACACGTCAAAATTTCGGACCGATCCTTCACATTTCAATCGATCGATGAGCCTGGCCCGATCATGAGGGTCAGGCCAGATCCCCAACATCAAGGTCGTCTTTCCGATAACCTCGTCCCGGCGAAAGCCGAATGTTGCTAGGCAGGCGTCATTGACTTCTAGACAGACCCCGGTCTCAAGTTCCGTGATACCGATCGGATGAGGACTTAGGCGGAAGGCTTCGGCGAAGAAATCGTCCTGTTGTCGTTTGGCCGCAGTCTCGGGAAAGCGAGCCTGTGAAAGCAGCTGCGCCCTGGCCCGACGCTTCTTCTTGTCGGCTTTATGTATCATTACCAGAGGAAACCCATTCTAGGCTTCTTACACAACCGTCGCAAGACCGAATTCACAAAAATATCTATTTAGGTTTACAAACCAGTCGCGACATAGCCTGCGGCATGGACAAGAAGCGAAAGGAGGAGTACACCGAGAACCTTGTCGATCCGCCCCATTCATCAACGGGTATGCACATTATTGCTACAGGCCTTTTTCATTAGGTGTAGCAGAGTTCCCCAATTCTGTTCCTCTTCATCTCCGACCTTCTCAATAACCCCTGAGATATCGCTTAAGTGTCGATTTACAGACCGATAGGATCCTGGCGCCGACCTTGCGATCACAAAAGTGAGTCATATGGATCAGAACGTTGGGTGCCCATGAACAGAAAAGGAGGAGCTGTATGTCCGTTGCCAAAATCATCGAAATCAGCGCCGAGTCGCCCACGAGTTTCGAGGATGCCATCGTCCAAGGAATAGCGAAAGCATCCAAGACCATCCACAGCATCAAATCGGCTTGGGTGAAGGAACAACATGTCGTGATCGAAAGTAATAAAGTCGCTTTATATCGTGTAGATCTAAAGGTGACGTTCGTATTGGATTGACGAGAGAGGAAGAACCGATAGGTCATGCTTCAGTGGCCCGGAAGGAGTCGGCGAGCTGCAAAGGGCTCCGTGTGGCCTGCGGCCCTTGCATGTGCTTTTCTTTGGTGTTTTGCTGTCACCGCTACCCCGCAAGGCACGGAAACCCCGCTGGAAGCAGTGCGCGAGACGGTCACCCAGGTCCTCCGGATCCTCAATGATCCCGCATTGAAGCACCAGGCCAAACACGCACAACGTCGTCGCATGCTGGAAGAGATCGCCGCCAGCAGGTTTGACTATGCGGAAATGTCGAAGCGAGTGCTGGGCAGTTATTGGAAGCAGCTGACGGAGATTCAGCGGAAGGAATTCGTCGAGGTCTATACGAGTTTTCTCTCCGATAAATATGCCGGAAGAATCGAAGATTATACCGGACGAAAACAAGAAGTTGGCTACCTGGCGGAACGGATTGAGGGGTCGTATGCGGAAGTGCGAACCGAATTGCGATCGGAGAAAATGACGCTTCCGATGGATTACCGCCTCTTGGTGAAAGATGTTCGGTGGTCTGGCTACGACATCATCATAGACGGCGTAAGTTTGGTGAGTAACTACCGGAGCCAGTTTCAAAAGATCATCCGCGACAGCTCCTATGAGGAGCTGGTCAAGAACCTGCAAGAACGATCCATTTCTGCGGAGGACACGAAAAGGAAACCGTGACCGGAGGGGCGGCACTCACAGGCGCTTGTGTAATCCGAGCATACATCCTGTGGAAAGGCGGCGGCACAAATCCATAGAGCGAAAGCGAGAAGAGGAGAGACTTATGACGCAGCTATCGCTGGAGCCGAACGAACAGGATATCTTGATCTGGGCGCTTCAGAGCGCTGTATCGGATCTCGGCGGAGAAATAGCGGACACGGAGAACCAAGAATTTCGGGAGGACCTTAAGCAACGGAAATCGATCTTACAGGATATCCTGCGACGCTTGCGATAAGGTCACAGGCGGCTTCGTGGTAGTCGATTACATGCCCGTGTTGCCGGCTTCGAACCTTCGCGTTCGAATAGGCCATTTGAGTAACATGCTCTCCAGCGCTGCCGAGCAGCGGCAAAATCGTTCAGCCAAAAGAGGAACGACAACGCCGGCAGACGCGGAGCAATCGGAAATGGCGCAGCGGCGACCCGTCCGAGCATTCAGCTCTGAGCCGCATATCGCTGCTTAGGCCGATCCACGTAAGAGCCGAATCGGCCGATTTAACTCGCATCCATCCGGCTATCCATCCTCATCGGAAACGGTGCTCCTGCGTTGCCTATTGCCTCAAATGAGGTCCATTGATGGCATTCACAACCACTGCTATGACGACTCCTATCGATCAGCACCAGGGTTGACAATCATGGGAACATTGAGCTTTTCCGGCACGATGATCGTCTTGGCGTTGGGGCTTTCATAGAGCTTGAACCGCAAGTAGTCAGGCGTCAGCGTTTTGGTGATGATCTCCTGCGCCTTCGACTGTCCTATGGCCCGGATCCTCAGGCTGTCGGCTTCGCCTTCCGCGCGAATCTTCAACGAATCACCCTCACCTTTCGCCTGAATCCTGGCGATGTCGGCGTTGCGCTCCGCAATCACGACCTCGAAGTCCTTTTGCTCTTTTTCCTGCTCCTTCGCCTGTTTCTGCTCGATGGCTCTCAACACCATCTGCGAAAACTCCATTTCCGAGAGTGCCACGTTGTAGACGTCCAGATGTCGCCCTTTCATCGCTTCGACAACCACGGCCTCGATCTTATTGCCGATTTCGCTGCTGCGCTCAGGAAGCGTGACCATGGTGTAATTCGCGACAACCGCACGCACAGCCGACAAGAGTTGCGGTTGGACCAATTGCTTGTACCATTCATGCCCCACTTCCTGGGCCAGAAAATATATTTCTTCCGGGATGGGGCGCATGGTAATCGCGGCATACACGGTCACTGGGAGATCGTCCGCGGTCAGCACATCCACCTTTTCCTTGAAGGTCTTCCATTTCGTGTCGTACACGAAGACATCGTTCCAGGGCGCCCGCCAGTAGAATCCTTCCTTGAGCGGTTCCTTCGTCAGTCCGCTGGTGAGGGGGTACCAACGCAACCCTCGATTTCCCGGAGTCACTGTATTACTGCAGCCCTGGAGGACCATTATTATTGGGATCAGCAAAAGCAGTAGACGCGCCGTCAAAGAAACTTTCATATATCCCTCCTCTTTCTTACGTTCGCCGTGTCATCCACCGAATCTTAATTCTACGGGACAGTCGGGGACCGTTGCCTGCTGCGATCCACCGCCGCATGAGCTTCGGCTACTCGTTCAAGTTCCTGCGCGGTTTGCTCGTAGTAGCGCGCCAACAACCGAGCACCTGAGACCAAATCTGCTTCTGGCCCAAAGAGCGCTTCGTAACGCGCCGCGGCCGTTGCTTGTGCATTGGCTTTCTCGCGCATCGAAACGGCTTGATCTCGGTAGTAACTTGCAATGGCCTTCTGATCATGTGATGGATCATAGGAGCTCATATCGAGCGGTTCAGACGAAGCGCACCCGCCGATCCCCAGAAGGCATACCAGTAGGCCCCAGCCTACTTTCACTGTTGACTTGCGAGCCATCATATCCTCCGCAATTGGCCCGTATATCCACAGGCAATTGAGCAAGAGCTGAGCGCCCTGCCGGTAATTGTACTACACGCAATAGTTCCAACGGTCGGGCATGCGTGGCTAATGTTAGCTAACCGAATAGAATCGGTCTCTTCGTGGACTACTTCGCGGCAATCTCTGTTGCGCGCCGCAGTTGCCAAGCGAGGCTCGTTCGATTAAAGGCCCAGAAAGCGGAGAGCGGCAGACCGGCCTCCCGTAACGCCTGGGCCGCATACTGATGGCAAGTATGAAACAGATGATAGGACCGCTTCGCCGGATAAAACACAGATTGTCCGAAGGAGGCCATGGGATCTTCGCTCAACAGAGTCGAATACAGATGCCGGCGCAATCGATGATAACTCTCCTCGCTCATGCGAAACATAAACAACTCGGCAGGCGGTTGCGGCGTTCGGTCAGCCCACACGCGATCATAGTGTCCGACCTCGACGACGCCCTCGGTCGGCCAGAAGAGAGCCCGCACGATACCGGACAAACCAGTCTTTCCTTCCACATACCAAGCACGCTCGGCATAGCCCCATTCCTCATAATAGGAGTGCTGAGAGGAAGTGCCTTGCTCGGAACTGAATGCTAATGGCTGATCACGGTCTTCTTGTTGAATCGGAAAGGCGATCATTGCGTGCCAAGTATCAAGCGAGACAACGACGGCCCGAGCAGAGGAGACGGAAGATGACGGCCACAGGCCTTCGACAGGCGAGACGCAAGCCGAGAGCAATACGATCGCCGAGAAAGCGATCGGAACCGCTATTCGGTGCCTGGTCGATCGCATGAGAGTTACGATCACATACCCCTGACTCCGGTCAGCGCTGAGCTAAAGCCGCTGTTCGGAAATCTTCAATGCCCTGTGATGAAGGCGGAACCACTGGTCTCAGCCTTCATACTATATGGTTGGGGCGTATGGGGAGGCCGGCGAGGAGGACAACCGGCCGCTGCGAGCAAAACAATGATGATCACTCCTGGCTCATCTCCACCTCCATAATCGGTGTGCATTATCCCTAGTAGATGATGAGCGCCCGTTTCTCATTGACGATCAACATGAGTCGACGATGTTTCAACGGTCGCTCGGGATCCCGCGCATAGTGCCCGAGGTCCTCTAAAACTTCAGTGAGCCAGAGCGGAACCTGGATCCGCTGCTTGATATGAGGCACCTTCGTCTCAATCGCGAGTTCAACCAATTTCTCAGTTGTCCCTGCCATCTCGGCATTCAGGTCCTTCTCGTCGAGAGAATGTACGGTCACACGTTTCTCTGGATCAATCCAAGGGATAATTTGCTTTCGCTTTTCGTGGTTGGTCATCGCTGTTTCTCCGTGTCTTGAACTCAGGCTTTATGAGATCCATGTTCGAATCTCGCCCTCCCATCATCGTGCCAACCATCGGATGTACTGCAGGACATTCTGCTTATCCTTTTCAGACAAGGCCCAGTTCCATGCTCCCATCGCGGTCCCCCGCTCCCCTCCATGAATAGTTTTGGTAAGTTCGGCATCGGGCTTCTTCTGGACAGCGGGACTGGTGAGATCCGCTGGCGGAGGGGTTACGTCATAGGCTTTCCCTTTCCCCTGGTCCCCATGGCAGAACCGACAATATTGCTCGTAGAGGCGCTTGCCTTCTTGTAAGTCGTAGTAGTCGCGTAGCGCTTTTTCACTGCCCTTCTGCTCCGAAGCAGCGTGCACAAGGGTGGTCACGCACGACAGAGCCAACAGCAACAACAGGGACAAACCTATGAGTCGTGATGACATAACCCTTCCAAATCTGATCACCCCCTGAGGACTAAGGGGCAACCAATGTGCCATCGGAACAAGCCGGAGTTGGGGTTACTGCTAACTCTGAAGATGTTGAAAGCACTGGCCTTCGTAGTACCTACGGTTCGGTCTTGACCGCAGATCGGGGAAAACTCCACAGAAGGCTCGCTGAATACTGTCGCGGAATGCTACAGCTGAAGAGGACGGCTGGCAGTTAGTGCGCCAAGGAGCGGTTTCCTAGATTACTTCGTGGCTCAACAGATTCGAGGCAGCTGCTCACCCGATAACAGATCCAGTACACGATGTGTACCAACAACAGTCCTCAGAACCACCATCGAAGGATCGCGATCTGTCACGACGCCGATGTGGGCCGCTCGTCTCGACGCCTCATGCCGCCGCATTGTTGTCAGCGCGGTCTCGGCCTGCGAAGCCGGCACCATTGCAACGAAGCGTCCCTCGTTCGCGACGTACAGCGGATCGAGTCCCAATAGTTCGCAGGCCCCTCGCACAGGCTCACGAACAGGAATGGTAGGTTCCTCGACCGCCATACCGACCTTCGCCGCCATAGCCAGTTCGTTCAGCACGTTGGCAAGCCCGCCACGGGTCAGGTCGCGCAGGCAATGGATTTCAATGTCGCTCTCGATCAGGTCGGCGACGATGCGATGCAATGGTGCCGAGTCGCTTTCGACATCACCGTCGAACGTCAGGCCTTCCCGCACACTGAGCACCGCCACTCCATGGGAGCCGAGATCACCGCTCACAAGAATCGCATCACCAGGCTGGATCAACGTCGGCAACACATGGACACCGGCCGGCACCACACCAACGCCGGACGTATTGATGAAAACCTCGTCACCCTTGCCGCGATCCACAACTTTGGTATCACCGGTCACGATCGGCACACAGGCTGCCCGCGCCGCTTCGGCCATCGAGTGCACGACTCGCTGCAACACATCCATGCTGAGCCCCTCTTCCAAGATGAATCCCGCGCTTAGACAGAGGGGCTTGGCGCCGCACATGGCCAGATCGTTGATCGTGCCGTTCACCGCCAAGCTCCCGATGTCACCGCCTGGGAAAAACAGCGGACGTACCACATAGGAATCGGTCGTGAAAGCGAGCATCTCGTTCTCCATGGGCCAGGTAGCGCCGTCGTGGAGGGGCGCCAGCATGGGATTCTGAAAGGCCCTCAGGAAGACATCTTGAATCAACTCCTGCATGAGACGTCCGCCGCCCCCATGCGCGAGCTGGATGGTTTGCTTTCCCGAGATCGGCAAGGGACAAGCCGATTCAAAGGATTTGTTATTGACGGTCATTCACTTGCCCTTCACATCTATACTCAGGCTGTGGCATGGGAGCGGTATCGATAATAAGCGGCACAGGCCCCCTCACTCGACACCATCGGCGCGCCCAACGGTTGCTCCGGCGTGCAGCGAATTCCGAAGGCTGGGCAGTCAGGCGGTTTGAGCAAACCCTGGAGAACCAGCCCACTCCGGCATTCTGGATCCTCTTTCCCTTCAGCGAGCTGCGCAAGCTCACGCTGAAACTTCAGCTCGGCATCGTAGGGACTATAGACAGACTTGAGGCGCAGACCGCTGGCCGGAATCTCGCCGATGCCGCGCCAAGCACGAGTCGCCGGTTCGAAGACTTCGTCGACGATGGCCCTCGCTTGTCGATTCCCCTCCCGGCTGACCGATCGCACGTACTGATTCTCGACTGCCACCCGTCTCTCTTCCAACTGACTGACCAACATCGCAACACCTTCGAGAACATCGAGCGGTTCGAATCCGGTCACGACGATTGGCACTCTATATCGCTGCGCGATGACCTCATACTCTTCATAGCCCATCACCGTGCAGACATGGCCTGCCGCCAGAAAACCCTGAATCCGGTTCTGTGGCGACGACAGGATCGCCTCCATTGCCGGCGGCACCAGCACATGGGCAATCAGCAGGCTGAAGTTGGCGATACCCGCTTGCTTTGCCTGCGTGACTGCCATGGCCCACGCTGGCGCGGTGGTTTCGAATCCGACGGCGAAACAGACGACCTCGCGATCAGGATTTTTTCTGGCCAGCTCAAGCGCATCTAATGGCGAATAGATGATCCGGACATCCCCTCCTGCCGCCTTTACGCCAAAGAGATCTCCATGGGAACCGGGCACGCGCAACATGTCGCCGAACGAGCAGAAGATCGCCCTTGGCAAGGATGCGAGGCAGACGGCTTGGTCAATGAGGGACACCGAGGTCACACAGACCGGGCAGCCTGGTCCGTGAACAAGTGAAAGGCTGGGTGGTAACAGACTATCGAGGCCAAACCGGACGATTGCGTGGGTCTGCCCTCCGCAAACCTCCATGATCGTCCAAGGCCAGCGTACCGTCTTCTTGATCCGCTCCGCCAATGCGATCGCCACTGCACGATCGCGAAATTCATCCACGTACTTCATGATGGTGATCTCTCGAAAATCCGTTGCTCAACATCACTCTCGCGATCCGTTAAGGCCCTGAGATTGATTTTCGCGGAGACCGCTTCAACGCCGATTCTCGCCAAGCTCAGAGGGATACAGGCGAGGAATCACGACGGTCAAGATCGCCGCTGCGACGAGAGCCAGCCCTGTCCCAATGACAAATGGAGCCCAGCTGTTCGGCCGCATCGCCCCCAGTGCCACGACGACGAAAAGAATAGGAATATCGAGGAAATGGGTAAAGGTGGGCATGTGCCTGCGTCGGGCTCTCTCCAACTCCGCTGTCACCTTCCCCTTCTGGACCGCTTCTCTTGCAAGGCGGCGAAGTCGCATGAAATAAAGCCGCGTGATCGTGTTGCCTTCGATGAACTCAAAGGCGAAGAGCGCAACCATCCCGGTCAGCCACGGCATCCCAAGAAACGCCCACCCCCCATAAACCGCGACGATCAACCATGTTCCCGAACCGAGCAGCAGAAGAGCGCCGGGGACGACGAGGCCATCGTACAGCACCGCGATGGTTCGGACCGCCTCAGCGAACACGGGCAACTCCTGAACCTGTCGGGAGCGGAGATCCGCGTACCAGACTCCGATCAGACCTGCCCCTATCAGCGTGAGACCGAGCAGGTGAAGAAATTTGAGAACAGGATACGTCACGGCATAGTTACTCGTCGATCGCCGACTGAACTCGTGTCTCGGTTCATATACCAATGTGTGAGCTGATCCGCATGAGAGCCGGATATGCTCCGTTAGCGCTCAACCATCAGTCGCATCCGGCAAGCTTGAAGCCGCCAATTCCGCGTAGGTCTCCAACGTTCGTCGCGCCGCCGCCTCGTCCAGTTTGCTGATGGCGAAGCCGACATGGACGATGACATAGTCGCCCACCCCAGCCTCCGGCACCAGCGCCAACGAGACGGACTTCGTGACTCCACCAAACGACACCGTCGCCGTGCGGAGCGTGTCATCTTCGATGTTCAAGACTTGTCCTGGGACTGCGAGACACATCCGAAACTCTCCCTTTCTCGTCGAAAGTCATCGGTGCGCCGCTACCACCGCCTGCCCGAGTGAAAGCCCGCCGTCATTGGGCGGAACCAACGCATGGCTATACACGGTGAAACCTACCTGCTCCAAATATGTTCGGGCCAAGGATAGAAGCAGCCGATTCTGAAAACAGCCTCCCGTCAGGACGACGCGCGGGAGACCCGCTGCTTGAGCGACACGTACGGTTACTGCAGCAAGAGTCGCATGAAACCGAATGGCAATCTTGTTAGGATTAGTACCTCTGCGAAGGTCTTCGAGCAGGGCGCTGATCATGGAACACCAATCGATTATCCACTTCCTATCGGGACCGTGACTGGGCATCAGGTCCATCGTATATCCTTCGACCATTACCCCGCCTGCATACGCTTCTTGCTCCGCAGCAAACTGAACCGCCATCGCCGCCTGCCCTTCAAATGAAGCTTGGTGACACAAGCCTGTGAGGGATGCCACGGCGTCGAACAGTCGCCCCATGCTCGTCGTCCAAGGCGATGCGACGCCAGACCGAAGCAGGGTGGTCAATCGCGCACGCTGATCGTCCCTCGTTTTCCAAGAAGGAAGCGGAAGCTTCAACATCTCCTCTCCCATGAGTTCCCACAGCACCGCTGCGCCAGATCGGCCGGGCTCCTTTATGGCCGCTTCTCCGCCCAACAACCGAAAAGGTCTGAGAGATGCAAAACGCGTGAACTGCCGATAGCTCGCAATCAAAACTTCTCCGCCCCAAACCTGACCGTGCCCTCCATAGCCGGCTCCGTCCCAGGCGATACCCAACGTCTCGCCATCGAGCTTGTGTTCGGCCATGCAGGAGGCGACGTGGGCATGGTGGTGTTGTACAGAAATTAGCGACACGGACAAGGCTTCGCTCAGTGTTCGTGCAAAAGCTGTCGAGCGATAGTCGGGATGCAGATCACAGGCAATGGTCCGAGGCGTGATCTCCAGCAATCGCTGGAGATCCTCGACTGCTTGCCGGAAGGTTCTGTCCGACTCGACGGTAGAAAGGTCGCCGAGATGCTGGCTCAGCACAACACGAGTGCCGGTGAGCACGGCCACGGTGTTTTTGAGATGCCCGCCCACGGCCAACACCGGACCCTGAGCTCCATTCGCAAAGCCATCCGTCCAGCGGATAGCTTGAGGCGCATACCCTCGCGCTCGACGGAGGATGAGCACATCACCTCCTGGTTTTCCCGCATACCCGCTATCTTCCGCCCCGGATCTTTTCGACATCACCAGCGCCACCGAATCATCGATTGGCCTTTCGATCGGTCTGTCATGCACCAGCAGCACATCAGCGATGCCTTTGAGTCGAACCACCGCCTCTCGCTCGTCGATCACAATCGGCTCTTCGGATCGATTCCCGCTCGTGGCGACCATGGGACGCTGAAGTGACCCCATCAAGAGCAGATGGAGCGGCGTCGCCGGCAACATCGCGCCGAGATATGGATTGTCCGGCGCTACGGCATCGGCAAGGATGGCATCTCGCCGCTTGCGGAGTAAAACGATCGGCGCTTGCGGCGAGCAGAGCAACGCCTCCTCATCCGAAGACAACCAGCAATAGTCTTTGACCGCATCAACGGAAGGGAACAGCACTGCAAATGGCTTCTCCGGTCTTCGTTTTCGATCGCGCAATCGCCGGACCGCCTCTTCCGATTTCGCATCGACCCAGAGTTGAAACCCACCCAATCCTTTCACGGCGACGATAAGCCTTTTATCGAGCATGACCTGAGCCTGCCGCAAGGCCTCCTCGCCGCCCGCCGTTTCCTGGCCCTGTTCATTCCACAAACACAGCCGCGGACCGCAGGTCGGGCAGGCGATCGGTTCCGCATGAAAGCGCCGATCGGCTTCTGTCCCATACTCGACGCGACAGGCTGAGCAAAGTTCGAATCCCGCCATAGTGGTGTTGGAGCGCTCGTATGGAACTGCCGTGAGCAGGCTATAGCGGGGACCGCATTGGGTACAGGTGAGGAACGGATATCGAAACCGACGATCACTTGGATCAGCGATTTCACGCAGACAGTCGGTGCAGGTGGCCAGATCCGGCGGAATAACAAGGGCTCGTTGACCGGATTGAGCGCTCTGTTCTATCGAAAAGCCGGTGCCATCAAGCACTGGAACGATACTCGTGCTCATCGCCTCTACCAAGGCTGAAGGCGGTACATCGGTGCGCATCCTTTGGAGGAATGTCTCCACAACCGATCCCCCCCCTTCTACTTCGATTACCACTCCATTTCTTGTATTCTTAACCCACCCAGTCAACCCCAACTCTGATGCCAGTCTGTAGATGAACGGACGGAACCCCACACCCTGTACCGTTCCTTCCACATTGACCTGCACGCGCTGAGCAAGGACCTTCTTCATTCCTGTACCACCAATTCATGGATGACCACTTCCGGCTCCGTCGGTTGCGCGATCATTGAAGCATCGCAAGTCGTACAGACATCGTCTGGCCCTGAAACCGTAGTCTCTCGATTACAACTGAGACACCAGGCGTGCCCTGGGACAGGGATGATGTCCAATGTCACGCCTTCGGCTTTTGTGCCACGGGCGGCCAGCACAAACGCCGTCTGCAACGCGAAATGATCATGAGCCAATAGGTGAGACCGCGCACTGACTTTCAGCCGTACTGCGGATAACTTACCGTCTACAGTTTCGGCCAACTTGGTTTCCACAACCTTTACGATGTGCTTCATGAGATGGAGTTCATGCATGGCACACTTCACATTCCCGGATGACCCGCCCTACGACTTCGTCCAACGCCTTAGCCATGGAGGACGACAACGCCTGTCCTGTCTCCATATTACCTGCTTCGATCCCGTAGACGATAACTCTAGCCGGTAGCACTCCCATTGCGCGGGCCAACTCCAATGCATCCGATATTCCGATGGCATGACTTGAATGAGGAAACACCCGCACACCGATCGGGCTGTCCGAGGCATCGAAGCGATGAATTATCCCGGGAGTCTGCGCGCTCCCGGCTGCATCGATGAGAATCACGACGCGCGCGCCTTTCATCAGCTCTATGAGGTCCACCCCGGCCATCTCCGCTTCGATCACCTCAGCGCGGTTGCCCACCGCTTGTCGGAGTCGACGAGCCGCTAGAAGACCGACCGCATCATCTCCTCTCAGTTCATTGCCCAGGCCGATGATCCGAATGGAGGAGCGAGAACCGTCATGCTTCACGCGCTGCTCTCCCGCCTGATCTCCAGATTCAGAAAATGCGTTGCGCAGGAAATACAAGGATCGTAGCAACGGATGACCCGTTCACAAGCGAGCGCCGCTTCCTTATCAGGAAGGCGCAAAAGGCGTGGCATGAACAGGCGCAAGTCCTGCTCGATGCGAGATTGGTTCTGCGAAGTCGGGGGAACGATTTTGGCATCACGGATCACTCCGTCGCCGTCCACTTCGTACCGATGATAGAGCATTCCTCGTGGTGCTTCCGTACAGGCCATCCCGATACCTGCTCGCACAGTGATCGGCGCCGCCGCTAATGGCGGGGCCTCATACCGCTCGATGAGCCCCAAGGATTCCTCCAGCGCGTAAAGAATTTCTATCGAGCGCGCGATGATGCCGTAAAACGGATTGCGCAACGGCAGCGCGATGTTGTTGTCAGCGAGGGCCTGTTTCGCCAGCGGTGTCAGATGCTCCTGATTCCAGTTCAGTCGAGCCAGCGGGCCGACCATATAGGGCGATCCTTGTAATGTGCAATGGAGGGCGTTGGAATAGGCGACTTGGTGCTCGGTGAAGTGTTGTTCAAACTCATGGGCCGAAATCTGCAAGCCGCTGGTGGCTGCAATCTGTCCTTCATTGAACGGATACTCATCCGGATGACGGAGCGCGACGTAATTGTAGTCCGTCTCAAAATCCGGATAGTCGAAATCAGTTACCCAACGCACTGTTTCCACCGCCGCATCGCGCGCCCACAACAGTTCGTCTTTCAGGTCTTCCAGCTCACGCCGCAGCGGCACGCGAGAGAACCCGCCGACCTTCACGGAGACCGGATGCACGGAACGGCCTCCAAGTAACGTCATGATGGCGTTGCCGGCCTTCTTGAGCCGAAGACCTCTGGTCACGATCGTTGCATGATCCTTCGCCATCGCGACGGCGCTGTCGTAACCTAAAAAATCCGGCGCCTGCAGCAGATAGACGTGCAGCGCGTGGCTCTCGATCCATTCGCCGCAGTAGATAAGCCGTCGCAGATCATGCAGCGCACCTTCGACGCGCAGGCCGAAAATTTGCTCCAGCGCGTGGACCGCGCTCATCTGGTAGGCGATCGGACAGATCCCGCAGATGCGTGCGACGATATCCGGTACCTCCTCATAATGTCGTCCCTTCAAGAAGGCTTCGAAGAACCTCGGCGGCTCGAAGATCTTGAGCTCCACATTCTGAACAGTGCCGTCTTTCACCGTCACACGGAGGGCACCTTCGCCTTCCACACGCGCCACCATGTCGACGGCGATGGTCCTCGTCTGCTCCGGCTCTTCAGACATTGGCTCCTCGACTCACGCAAGGGAGATCTTGGCGCATCACGTTTTCTTCTCCCATGCATTACTCTCAGCGCGAAAGGACGACACATAACCGTTGATTCCCCGAAATCGACGCATGACCTCGAGCGGGACCAGTTGTAGTCCGCCATGGAAATGCCTCGCGAGCGAGGCCGTGTTGGGTGGAAGGCCCGGCCCCTTTCGTGCTCCTTCGCTTGGTCCGAAACAGCCATAACAGTCGCGACCCATGCTCGGACAGATCGCCCCGCAGCCGGTTCGCGTGACCGGTCCGAGACAGGGCAGCCCCTTCGCAACCAGCACACAGACATTTCCTCGCCGCTTGCACTCCAGACATACGCTGTCGGCCGGCAAGCGAGGCTGGACCCCCGCGACCAGATCCGTGATGACGCGCAGCAGCTGATTCTTATCGATCGGGCAGCCCCACAGTTCGAAGTCCACATGGACATGCTCCGAGATGGGCGTGGACGTACTGAGGCTCTGTATATATTCCGGGCTCGGATAGACTGCTTGCTTGAACGCCTCCACATCGGCCCAGTTGCGTAATGCCTGAATGCCGCCGGCCGTCGCGCAGGCCCCGATCGTGATCAACATCTTCGTCTGCCGGCGCACGGATAGAATACGATGCGCGTCGTCTGGGGTCGTGATCGACCCTTCCACCAGCGCGATATCGTATGGGCCAGGCTTCATGTCGCTGGAGGCTTCCGGAAAATAGGCAATGTCCAGCGCCTGACCTAGGGCAAGCAGGTCCTCCTCAAGATTCAAGATGCTGAGTTGGCACCCATCGCAAGAGGCGAACTTGAATACTGCTAATCTCGGCTTTTGAGGTTCTTCTTCAGGCTTGGACATTCTTCGCCTCACACTCCCGCCCGCCCCAGCCACTGTGCCACTCGATCGTAACGCATCACCGGACCGTCTTTGCACACAAAGTATGGACCCATCTGACAATGGCCGCATAGACCGATCCCGCATTCCATGTGCCGTTCCAGCGATACATAGATGGCAGTCGCCGGAATGCCGCGCCTCATGAGAATAGGCACACCCAGACGCATCATAATTTCAGGTCCACACATCAGCACAATGCTCTTCGGCGGGTCGATCGATACCAGCTCGAACAGTTCCGTCACCACGCCGATGCGATAGCTCCAACTCTTGTCCGGCTGGTCGCTGGTCAGCAACACTTCTGTATCTGGAGATCGCCGCCATGCATCGAATCGCTCGCGATAGAGGAGATCGTGCGGAGTCTTGACGCCGTGCAGGATTTTGATGGCTCCGTATTGCGCTCGTCGACGGAAGATGTACTCAATCGCCCCCACAACCGGAGCGCATCCCAGGCCGCCCGTGACAATCACGACATCGCATCCGTGCGCCTGATCCAACGGCCACCCCTGTCCGAACGGGCCTCGGATGCCTAAGACATCGCCGGGCTGCAGGCCGGCAACCGCCGTGGTGATTCGGCCAACGGAGCGGATGGTGTGATCGAGCAACTCCGGCTCATCCGGGTCTGAGACGATAGAAATGGCAACTTCACCGACCCCGAACAAGTAGACCATATTGAACTGGCCGGCCTTGAAGCAAAATCCCCGTCGAACTTGCTCGTCGACAAGCTGCAAGCGGTAGGTGTTGATATCTTCAGCTTCCCGAATCTTTTCGACAATAGTCGCAGGATGGATGGCATAAGCATTGACCATTGAATCAGCCTTCTACGTGACGGCGAGAGACGGACGGTTGAACGGGCGTCATCAACGCCGGTAATTCCTCGGTCAAATCGATTCCGACGGGGCACCACGTGATGCATCGGCCGCAGCCGACGCAACCGGACATGCCGAATTGATCGATCCACGAGGCGAACTTGTGAGTCAACCACATCCGGTATCGATCTTTGATCGTCGGCCGAATGTTTTTGCCGTGGATATAGCCATGTTCCTGGGTAAAGCAGGAATCCCACGATCTGGCGTGATCGGTTTGTTGGTGCGAAAGGTCCGGTGTTTCTTCGACTGTGTAACAAAAACAGGTCGGACAGACCATCGTGCAATTCGCGCAGGCTAGGCACCGCCCCGCCACATCATTCCATCGTGGATGTTCATGAGCGTCGTACAGGGCTTGCGGCAAGTGAGTGTGATCCAGTCGGCGGACTTGGCTTCGGGCACAGGCATCGATGCATTTCGCCGCCTCACCGATCAGTTCCTCCGAGGCAGGAGACAGAGAGAGACCTCCCAGCACATGGCGTCCGGCCTCGCTGCCCGCTTCGATGAGCAATCGATCGTCCACTTCGGTCAAAACGAGATCGAAGCCATTTGTAGCGCGAGGGCCGGTCTCCATCGATGCGCAAAAACAAGTGCTCAATGCCCTAGTGCAATTCACGGCGATCACGAAGAGTCCTTCACGGCGTGTTGCATAGTAGGGATCGCAGTAGGCGTCCTTCAGAAAGATCCGATCTTGAATCGCGAGGCCGGCAAGATCGCAGGCGCGAGCCCCAATGACCGCCACCTTCTCCGGTTGAAGGATCATCTGCCGCGCGGCAAACCCATCCTTTGTCCGTTCGATCTGCAAGAGCGGCTCGCGCGGCGCAAAGACGAGCGGCTTCAGCGATTGCGGTCCATGGACGACCCCGAATATGTCTTGGGATCCCGTCTGTTCAAGCCGATAGCGCGCCGGTTCTTGCTGGTCGCGCCAGCCGATCGGCAGATCCGACACCGACCGGACTGTCTCCCAGACAACAGACCCGTCGTGCACGGTAGGTCCGATAATTCGATAGCCCTTAGTGCTCAGAGCATCGAGTAATCGTTGGAGGTTCGCTGTAGGTAGGATGCCGTGCATTCCGCTGGCTATCGACATAATACAAATCCCAGTTCGCTCTGCGACAAACTGAGTAGTCGCTTCGTTGCCATGGTAAGAACTCTTCCACCCTCTTGCAAGGCGAGAGAATCCAGCCTGCGTCCCACCACTCGCTCGCGACCGCTCATCTACCCATATGGGATCATCAGGTTTGCCCAGATGAGGATGATAGAAGAGGAAGATAACGGTTCCCACGAGTGCTTAGATGCAGCAGGAGGAGGAATGGACACCGTTGCCTGTGCTGCACATCGCAAATACTTGCCTTATGAGGCATGTGACGATCTGACGATCGGCGAGGGCGCAATCATTCGCCGCGCGCATCGCGCTCTTCTGAAAGGATGCCGTCGTGAGAAAACTCACGCGCGAGCCGTCGACGGTGGTATCCTGTGCCCTCAGTTACTTACGAGGGGTTTCATCTCATCTTAGGAGATTTTGTCGGCTTCGCCTTTTCTTCCTCCACATCGATCACGTCGCCTGTGTCTGCATCGATGTGGACTTCCATCACCTTGTTCTCTGCCGTGAGGACTTCAACTTCCCAGACGAGCTTGTTGTGCTTCCTTTCCAACTCGGCTTCGATCACCTTCCCTGCAACCTTGTCCGATGCCGTGTTGATCGCTTGGTCGATCGTCACCTTGGCTGCCGCAGCCATCTCCGCCTTTCCTTTCTTTCCTTTTTCGTCACCGTAGGCTGCTCCCCCGACAGCCAGAGTTCCGGCCGCCAACAACACGACTAAAGCGAATAAAGTGCGCGATTGCTGTCTCATGGCCATCTCCTTTATGTAGTGATCCGACCAGCATTACCTTGCCGGGCGTTGTTACTCGTTGCACCCGAGACTGAGGTTTTCCCGCTCGGCTTCCAACCGGTCGTCGAGTGCGCGGTCTTGTCAATAACCGGATAGACATCAAAACAAACGAATAGGGACTCCCATGTTTGCCCCATTGAAGAGCTCATGACCACCACTTGCGATCTTAATCAAAAAAAGCATTGTGCATCTCGTATGCCAGGCCTATTGCGCGGCGAGCATCTTCATGCAAACACACGAAAGGTACCGACTTCGACGATTCGCCCCCGGCTTCTACTGCCCTATTCCGCTACAGTGCGTCACTGGCCTGGCTGATCAAGACACGTCGCTTGCAACGATTGATTTTTCTAGAAAAGCGGTTATCTGATAACCGGGCGGAGGTTTCGGTGAGAGGAACAATTAGGGAATGGAGGTCGAGCGCTGGGGCGGTGAGCAGGCCCATCAGTGAGTGGGAAGCCTAAAGTCCCTCCAAGACCTCAGCACTTACCAAGAGCTCTCTGGACCTGCCTCCGTCCGATTTAGGAGACTTTCTCGCGGGGCGTCAACCCACCGCAGCGATGGCAGCGGTGGGGTTCACGCTCTTCCTTTTTTAGTGGCAACAAGGCTGATCATGGAAATTTCTTCTTGGGCTTGGGATCCACGGCGACGAAAAAGGACTCGACCACGATTATCATCCGGCTTTTCCCTGGGTTTCACTAGCGTGATGTTGAAAGAGGCAACAGCCCTGTGGATGCCGCTGCCCCGTAATGCCCCAGACTCCTCTTCTTTTGTCTCTAAGCGCAGTCCTCATGAACCTAGAACGCTGCATTTTCTCGTGGATTAGGACATTGGCACTATCGATGCACAAACATCGGAATGAGACTCCGGCTCTCAATCAATTCATACATCTCATACATCATACAAGGAGGCAATGGTCATGAGCGGACTGACAAGATGGGAACCGACGACACGATGGAACCCGTTCAAGGAGATCGAGGATATGGAGAAACGACTTTCGAGCCTCTTCGGTCGCACACCGGTTCCTACCGGTGGTGACAAGAAGGAGGCCATCACTGTTGCGGAATGGTCGCCGTTAGTGGATATTTCGGAAGACGACAAAGAGTATCTCATCAAGGCGGAAGTACCCGAAATGAAGAAAGACGAGATCAAGATCAATGTCCACGACGACGTCCTTACCATCAGTGGCGAACGGACATACGAGAAGGAAGAAAAAGGCAAGAAATATCACCGCGTGGAACGGGCGTATGGCAGCTTTATGCGGAGCTTTACCCTTCCCGAAGATGCCGACGGATCCAAGGTCAATGCCGAGTACAAGGATGGGGTGCTGAAAGTGCATCTTCCAAAGGCGGAGAAGGCCAAGCCCAAAGCCATCGAGGTGAAAATCGCCTGAGGGCAAGATTGAGGTTTACCTCAACCTGAGCCCTCATTGAAAGGAGGGCATGATGCTTCGCCATCCCCGTTACCTCGAAATTCCCTGGCAAGTCCATTGGGATCAAAGGGATCAGAAAGAAGGCGGACCTCATCATCGCTTGCTGCTCATCCTCACCCTGATCTTCATGGCGATGTTCTTGATCGGGATTGGTGTGACAAGCGGCCTGATGTAGACCCGTGAGCCCCATGAAGGGAAGTGGAACGCGTGACGTTCAACACTCGCGAAGAGGCCGGTCGTCGGCTCGTTGAGCGACTGATTCAATACCGTGGTGACCCAGCAGCCATTATTTTGTCGCTTCCGCGTGGTGGTGTCGCGGTCGGTTACCAGGTGAGTCTGGGACTGCATCTTCCACTGGACGTCTTCATCGCTCGAAAGCTGGGAGCACCGGACAATCCTGAATATGCGCTAGGCGCCGTGGGTGAAACAGGGACGATCTATCTGAACCCTGACGCAATCGCCGCCTATAATCTTTCTAGTCAAGAAATCGAGGACCTGGCGCAGGCACAACAACAAGAGGTAGCTCGACGGCAGGTTCTCTATCGACAGGGTCGACAGCTCCCTACACTCATCGACCGAACCGTCATTCTCGTCGATGACGGCATCGCCACCGGTTCCACATTCTTCGCCTCGGCCAAGTCCATCAAGCACCTGAAGCCTCGTCGCCTGATTGGTGCCATTCCAGTCGGTCCAGTGGAGACGATACAGGAAGCTCGCCGACAGGTGGACGAGTTGGTAGTCCTTGCCACACCGGACCCGTTCTGGGCCGTCGGTAACCACTATATCGACTTTGCACAGGTCAGCGATCGCGATGTGGTGGAGTATTTGAAGCTGGCGGAAGAGTCGCTGTTGGAATGGAAGGAACGGACACACTCTTCAACGGCCTAACCGCCATTGATAAGGGAGTATGCATAACCGCGAAAATAATGAAGACACCGCTTACAGCTCGACGGAGAACGGTGGTCATGATCCGCTGTTTTGAGGTTCGAATGGGAAAGGCATTGATATGAGAGTCGTCATCGGTGTCGATTGGTCGGATCAGGCTTTCGCCGCCGTCACTCAGACATTTCAACTCTATCATCCGACGGACGTCACGCTGGTCCACGGCGTCGATTTAGGGATTTTGAAGCATCCGTTCGTGGCCCAAGCAGGCAACGTGCAGGGGTACGACGATTTCCGTCATGCGATGGTGGATTCGGGAAGCCAACTGCTGGAACGCGCCGCCGCCATGGTACCGGCGGAGGTTGCGTCGATCAGGAAGGTGAACGAAATCGGCAGTCCCGCTCAGCTCATTCTCGACAGCGCCGACAACCTCTCAGCCGACTTAGTCATCGTCGGCGTGCGCGGACGAAGCCGTCTTTCCCAGGTGGTCCTGGGGAGTGTGTCCCATCGGGTGCTTTTGCACGGCTCCCGGTCGGTCCTCATTGTCAGAGGAGCTGCCCGCAAGATTCAGCGGGTGCTCGTCGCCATCGAGGATCGAGACGACGCCGACCGAATCACGAAATGGCTGACACACCATCCCTTTGCCGATCCCACCGAGCTCTGCGTGCTTCATGCCCTCATTCCGATCGGAACCAGCGACCCCTATGACGCTCTGGGGACCGGAACATGGTGGGAGGGCGCGGAGCGTTATGCGGATGAACTCGTCAAATCAACCGCCGGCAAACTTTTGAACCCTCGCTATACGGTGAGCACGAAGGTCGCCACGGGCAACCCCGCCGCGGTGATTGAACAGGAGGCCAAAGGTAGGGATTTGGTGGTCGTGACCTCCCATGGACGCAAGGGCCTTTCTCGTTTCCTCTTGGGGAGCGTGTCCCATACCGTCGTGCATCAGGTGACCTGTCCGGTCCTCGTCTTGAGATGAAAAGATTGAACATGAAAAAGATATTCGTCGCTGTGTTCATGCTCATATCCGTATTGACCTCGGTGGCCTTTGCTCAAGTGATCGGGGGTGATGCAAAAGCCGGACAAGGTGTGTATGAGCAACAGTGTCTCCGTTGCCATGGGGCCAAACTGGATGGAAATGGACCAGACAGCCAAGATCTGATTGTTCGACCGGCTAATCTTCGGTCTCAAACCATTCGGTTCAAGACCGATTGGGAGCTGCTCGTCGCAATCTCGAATGGCGTCTTGTTCAGCCCCATGCACAGCTTTCGCGGCAAACTCACTGATCAACAAATGCTGGATGTGCTGTCCTATATCAGATCCGTGTCACCACCCGACATCAGCAGCTAGCACCTGCACGAGGTTCTGGCCTGTGCATAGCCTGACAGAAAACTCCTGCTAACGTGTATCCTGACTGACCTCTCACGATGGGACAGCATCTTCTTATCTATTGGTGCAATTTTCCACTACCACCGCGCATGCCTGATGATTTCTTCCCTAGACAGATCGTAATTCGTATACCGTTTCTTGACCTTACTCCGTGCCGGTGGACCACCAGCACTCTTTATCAACGGAAGGTTGCTGCAATCCGCTCGGCGGCGTCCAGCCTCGAACACGTACCTTGTTCGTTTTGCCTGCACGAACTCAGCGGCACACTGACGAGCCATCGGATGTCCGGCGAGCGGTTCCCGATCCAGAGCGTCCGTGCCATTCACCACGAAATCGAGTGACGCATTGTGTTACGTCGCCGTCAGGCCTTACAGAAGTTCCTCGCCTTACTCGGCATCTGCCTCGTACTGTTCGTGCCGGGGCGTGCAGCGCAGATTCATGCCGACGAACTAGCCCCGGATCTTGAAGTCTTTGTTCGGGCCGGCTGTCCCCATTGTGAAGCCTCAAAGATGTTTCTACACGAGCTTCGGCGTGAGCGGCCGGAGCTACGGATCGCCATCTACGACATTGCAGAGAATCCAGTCGCGCGGCAGCGACTCGCAACACTCGCTGCTGACCGAGGCATGGCCAGCGTCGGCGTTCCCACCTTCATCCTCGGTACAGAGCTGATCGTCGGATTCCAGTCCTCTGACACAACCGGGACTGAGATTCGCACTAAGATCGACCAGCGAAGAGAAGCCGTCACAGCGCTTCCCAAGGCAGAAAGTATCAAGACGACATGGTTCGGCGAGCTTCGTGTCGGAGTCCTCGGCCTCCCGCTGTTCACCATCGCTATCGGGCTGTTGGATGGGTTCAATCCCTGTGCGATGTGGGTCCTGCTCTTTCTGCTATCACTATTGGTCAATCTTCAGGATCGTCGGAAAATGGCTCTGATTGCCGGAACGTTCGTCCTCGTGAGCGGTGTTCTCTATTTTGCCTTCATGGCGGCCTGGCTGAATGTATTTCTCTTGATCGGTGTCGCGCGCGGCGTTCAGATCACACTTGGAAGCGTCGCCCTATTCGTGGGAGCAATCAACGTCAAAGACTTCTTTGCCCTCCACCGCGGGATCTCATTGAGCATTCCCGAATCAGCCAAGCCCGGACTCTATGCCGGAGTCCGAAAGATCCTTCAAGCCGAGAACCTTGTCGGATCTTTGCTTGGCATCGTCATCCTCGCTGGCCTCGTGAATATGGTCGAACTACTCTGCACTGCCGGATTCCCGGCACTCTACACGCAGATTCTCACGATGCAGCAGTTGCCGACATGGAAATACTATAGTTATCTCGGGTTGTATAACCTAGCCTACATTCTTGATGATAGCCTCATGGTGACGATTGCGGTGATCACGTTGAGTCGAAGAAAGTTGCAGGAGCATGCCGGTCGTTGGTTGAAGCTGATCGGTGGAGCGGTGATGTTAAGTTTGGGAATTGTTTTGCTATTGAAACCTCAATGGCTGGCGTTTTAGATACAGGTATAATGAAGTCCGTCCGCCCTCTTTACATTCCTCCTCTTGAGACCGATCACGCCGATTCCGGCTCGCTCATCATGCGTGATGGGACGACCGCCGCAATCCGACCGGCTGAACCGACCGATGTACCGATGATGCAACAGTTCATCGATCGGTTATCCCCTGAATCGAGACGCCACAGATTTTTCTCGGAGAGTCCTCCGTCTTCGGACAGTATCGCCGCCTTGTGTCGTTCCTCTAATCCACGTTCGCAGTTCACGCTGATCGTGACGCGAGTCTGGGAGGACACAGCCCATATTATCGCCGCTGGTTCTTACTGGGCGAAGGACGGGCAGACGGTGGAAGTTGCCATGGCGGTGGACGATGGCTTTCATGGAAAGGGCCTAGGCACTCTACTGCTGGAACGACTGGCCTTAGTCGCCATCCGACACAGTTTTACTCACCTTTGGGCTGTCACGCACGTTGACAATCTGGCCATGCGCGAAGTCTTCCGAGAATCGGGGTTTACGGCCCATGAAGTCTACGAAGGCGACGACATGCAGGTCGAGTTGTCATTAATCCCCACGGAAACGACCGTCTCTCGCACGGAGGTCCGAGAACGACTCGCCACCACAGCCTCACTCCGACCATTTTTCCAGCCTCAGTCCGTCGCCATCATCGGCGCTTCGCGTGATCCGAACAAGATCGGCTATCGGCTGCTCGATGCCATAACGGCCAACCGCTTTCGAGGGGCCGTTTACCCGGTCAACCCCAAGGCAACAGACATTATCGGAATCCGGACCTATCCATCGGTACTTCAGATACCTGGCCCCGTTGATCTGGCCGTCATCTCGGTCCATCAAGACTCTGTGCCGTCCGTGATCGACGAGTGTGCGGCAAGGGGGATCAGGGCCTGCGTCATCATTACGGCGGGATTCGCAGAGGTGGGACCCGCAGGAGCGGCTCTTCAACAGCAATTGGTCACGAAAGTCCGGCAGTATGGCATGCGAATGATCGGGCCTAATTGCTTCGGGATTCTGAATACAGACCCCAACATACAACTCAATGCGACCTTCACCACACTGTTTCCCCCACTCGGTCGTGTCGCCATGTCGTCGCAAAGCGGCGCCATCGGGATCGCAACCCTTGCCGGCGCACGGCGGTTCCACTTGGGCATCTCTTCGTTTGTGAGTGTGGGGAACAAGGCCGATGTGTCCACCAACGATCTCCTACAGTATTGGGAGGAAGACCCCGCCACGGACGTGATTCTCCTGTACGTCGAATCTTTCGGCAATCCTCGCCGCTTTGCGCGCATCGCCCGGCGCGTGAGCCGTCGCAAACCGATCGTCGCAGTCAAAGCGGGGCGATCTCAATCCGGGCGTCGCGCGGCAAGTTCTCACACAGCCGCGCTCGCGGCCAATGATGTGGCCGTCGATGCCTTGTTTCACCAAGCCGGCATCATTCGCGCAGAATCACTCGATGGCATGTTGGCACTGGCGGCTGGTCTATCGGCGCAACCTTTGCCGCCGGGACGCCGGGTAGGAATTATCACGAACGCCGGAGGCCCGGCCATCCTCTGTACCGATGCTTGTGAAGCCGGTACGTTGATTGTTCCCCAGTTGTCCGACCGGACCAAAGCGACTCTCGCGTCGTTTCTGCCGTCGGTTGCCGCGCTGAGCAACCCCGTCGATCTGATTGCTTCTGCCACGCCGGATCAGTACGCCAAGGCGATTGAAACTCTTTTGTCGGCGGGTGAGATCGATGCGCTGATCATTCTCTACATGGCTATGACCGTGACAGATACGGCAGAGATCACCCATGGCATCATGGCTGGAATTGAGAATGGGCGAAAGGCTGGGGCGAAGGCCAAGCCTGTGCTCATTGGCTGGATGGCGGAAGGTGACATGGACCGTACGTTCAGTTCCCAAACAGAAACCATCCCCGCCTACCATTTGCCGGAGACCCCCGCACTCGTGCTCGGCAAAGCGGCGACTTACGCGGAGTGGCGACAACGACCGGCTGGCATGGTTCCCGACTTCGATGATCTGAATCTTCCAGCCGTTCGGAAAATCTGTGCCGACGCTCTTTCGCGTCGCGGAGCGGGCTGGTTGTCGGTGGAGGAGACACGAGATGTCTTGAGTGCGATCCAACTTCCTGTTCAGCCTGGAGGAGTGGCTAGAACCGCCGATGAAGCAGCGGGCTTGGCAAGGCGAGTGGGCTATCCGGTCGCCGTCAAACTGGCCTCACATCAGATCGTGCACAAGACGGAGATCGGCGGCGTGCAATTGAATCTCACGAACGAAGAGGCGGTTCGCACAGCGTTTGGCTCGATGAGAACACGACTCGCCGAGACCAATCAGCTCGACGCCATGGAAGGCGTGCTCGTGCAGCCGATGGCGACCGGCGGCGTGGAGGTCATGATCGGAGTCACGGATGATCCCCTATTCGGCCCTCTGATGGCTTTTGGCCTCGGTGGCATTCACGTCGAGATCCTTGGCGATGTGCAGTTTCGCATCACACCGCTCACTGACCTTGACGCGTACGAAATGATCCGCAGCATCAAAGGCTATCGCTTGCTGACCGGCTATCGGGGACATCCATCGGCCGATCTCGGAGCCATTGAAGATGTGCTGCTGCGAATCTCCCGCCTCGTCGAAGAAATTCCCGAGATCAACGAACTCGATCTGAATCCGATTTTCGCCCTACCGCCCGGCCAAGGCTGCCGGATCGTGGATGCGAGGATACTGGTGATACCGAGTGCCCCACAGCGCTCGGGTTACCCAAGCCACACGAGTCTGTCTTGTAGCAACCCATCAAGCGCTCTTGAGCTGTAGGTTGCACTGTGATGATCGCCATTGTGAAATTGAAATACCGGTAGCACGCTACCGAACAGAGCCAGTATACTGTGGCTTCTTATGTCAAAGGCGGCGAAGCCACGTCATCTATCGCGGGCCCCGATTACCGAGGCGGTTATTGATGTCCGCGCAACACTTCCCAAAGAATCTAGGGCACTGGAATGCCTCGCTGCGCTGGATGCACAGTTTGGTGAGCAATACCTGGATAGGAAGGATATCAAGGAGTTTCAATATAAAGTTCAACTCGATCGCCCGGAGGCCGATGAGAAGACATCAACTCAGCTTGGATTCCGCTATAAGAACGCTACCGGCACACAAGTTGTCCAGGCTACAGTAAACGGTTTTACCTTCAGCAGACTCCCCCCCTATGAAGACTGGGGCAGATTAAAAGAGGAAGCTAAGAGGACCTGGGATATCTATTCAGAACACGTTCGGCCTGATAGCATCACTCGAGTAGCAGTTCGATATATCAACAAACTTGTATTGCCCGGGCCAGTTGTCGAGTTGGATCACTATCTTCGCTATGTCCCCCAAGTGCCCAAAGTGCTTCCGCAGGTATTAGGTGCTTATTTTTCGCGGATCGTGATTCCTGATCCACACAGGGGATTCACGGCAATTATTACCCAATCGTCCTCGTCGAACCCTACAGAAGTTTCCCCGTTCTTGGACATCGACGTGTTCATGGAAAGGGTGTTCTCGGATGCAGATGAGGCGTGGGATGCGCTAGATCGGCTAAGGGATTTTAAAAACCAAATATTTTTTGACTGTATCACTGAAAAAACTGCTAGACTATTCAAATGAGTACTCTAGTAGCTGATCCGGTGCTTGCTTACGATATTTTCACTGCGTCTAGCCGAACGAGTGGAGCCGGCTTGTACGATTTATTACTCGCCGGTAGAGTCCCACATTCGGAGCTACTTGCATCTGAACAAGTTAGACGCGATGACATTGACGCACGCCTTGAGCTAGATCCACGTTATCGGGAATCAAACTGGAACGGAGAGGGCGCTGCCCCTATCCCCAACCTGGCTTTTGAAGAAGCACGTGCGTTTCTCTATAAATTTCCTACCACACTGCCCATGCCGGATGTAATCGCGGAACCTGACGGATACCTCGGACTGGAATGGTACCGCAACAGGCGATTGCTGTACGTCGTCAGCTTCAACGGCCAAGGTGCACTCTCGTGCTCCGGGCTGATTGGCCAAACAAAAGTTTATGGCACGTACTACTTGGACGATGGAATCCCTACCGAAGTCCTGCGGACCATAGCGAGAATAGTCCAGTAAAAATAGCCAGAGCCTGTGGTTAATCCTTCCGAACCTGTCTCAAGATTTCTGCTGAAAGGTGATGTACGACCTGATGGGAAAACAATAAAGTACTCAGCATTCATGCCCCCACCCAATCTGAAGCTTTCCGTCTTTCTCGTCTCAAACTTATCCGATCCGCAAATCTGGGCGCTGGCTGTCGAGAACGTCGAACCAGCTAGGGGGACCGTTATAGGAAGAGGCAATCTTTCAGTCTCCCAAGTGGTGGCCAGACGGTTGAAGGTCTCTCCGGATGTCGATCCAACTTCGAGGCATGCCAACGTCATTGATTGGCCAGAAGACCGGGACGAACGTGCGACCATCGCTAAAGAGCTGGCGGCTGATGCCTACCCAGCCAAAATGCGACACTAGTAGACTGCTAACAACTTGGTGCGAAAAGATTGCTGGTGGGATAGCACTCACGAATTCTCGAATATAACAACGTAGGTCGTTCCAACATACGTAGCCTTCTCCTTCAACTCACCCACCGAAACTAAACTCGACACGCACTTTCCGCCCAATGCGCGCCTCAAGCGTGATGCGCATTTCAAACTGAATTTGTCCCACTTGCCACACCCCATAAGAACGATGTTCTACCCAGCCAAGTCGAATGCCACTACCTTGCGTTCCACTACCGTGCCAATTGCTCGGCGCGCCGCTTCCAATTCGTATCGCTGCTGAAGATTCATCCAGAATTCCGGCGTGGTGGAAAAGCACCGCGCCAACCGCAGCGCCGTGTCTGCCGTGATGCCACGCCGCTCGTTCGCAATCTCGTTGACACGCGCAGTCGTCACACCAAGGCGTTGGGCGAGAGCGTTAGCGGACAAATTCAGTGGCTTCATGAACTCTTCCCACAAGATTTCTCCCGGATGGATAGGCGGCAATGATTTCTTGCGCATGGCCATTTCCCTTTACTGATAGTCGACAATTTCAATGTCTTCAGTACTCTCGGCAATATGCCATTGAGGGTATTCTCGCACCAAGCCCTGAACTTACTGTTCAGGGTGAGGATCTTTTCTGATGAGCGCGAGGTAGAGCAGCGTATCGGCGAGGTCTTGATCGGTCATGGTGGTATCCGGAAACATGCCGGTCCCGGGATGGCCTTCGCGGATAGCGCGAGCTCGCTCTTTGTCGGTTTTCAGGCGCAGTTCATCGGGATTCCGCAAGTCGGAGGGAGGAGGATTCAGTTTCGCGATGAGCGCCGCAGTGTCCACTGCGAGTCGAGGCGGCCTCCCGATATACCCATCGATGCCATGACAGTAGTAACACACACCTTTGCCATTGAAGACGTCACGGCCTCGAAGGATATTGCCCTTCAATTTTCCACTGGGTGATGATTGGCCGGACTCGGCCCAGGCGTAATTAGTGACAGGTACCATCTCCATTCCCGGCCAGCCCGCAAAGAGTAGACTGAACAAGACCAGCTGGCTAAGCCTGAAGTTAGAGCGCGCGTGCCTCACGTCGCCTTCCTTTCTCTTCGATTGCCGTCAGTGCTGACTGCAACAGCTATTGTACCGATCCTCTGAAATACTGTTCATGTTGCTGAAGACGGTAGCGCGTTCTTCCGCACTGGTCACGTTATCGATGGCGGGATAGAGCGCCCGCTCTTCCTTCCTGTTATGAGAACTCAATAGATTTACCAGCGCCTGCTCGTCCTGATCGGTCTCGAGATTCTGCCCTTCCACCTTTTGGTGAATCGCGTCAAGCAACTGTTTAATCTGGCTATGCTCAAATCGCATCACGGGCGTCGGCCCGTCCTCGATCATTCCGGTCTTCTCTTCCCACATCGGAAACAGCAGCTCCTCTTCCCACACGATATGCCGCTGGAGACCGGCTTTGAATTCCTTGAAGGTTTCTTTGGCCTTGGCAAAATCCGAGCGTTTCGACGTTTGAAACGTCTTGAACAACTCATCCAACCGGTCGTGATCCTTTTCATAGAATGCCGTAACGGTCTGCTGCTCACTCATCGCGTTCCTCCGTCGTACCTAATGCAAGCATCTCCATCGGGCCCCGTATCGCACACTCATCGCCTTGGACACTTCTATCGATCTCTTTTCTCTCTCATCGCTTCTTTGCCTGCTTGCAGGGCGGCTTCAACATCGGCCCGACGATCTTCGACGAACTGTTTTCCACGCCCGATCAGCTCATCAAGTGCGGCTCGCGCCTCCTTGGCCTTCTCCAGTACCTCTTCTTCCGTCTTTCTTGCGTATCCTTTGAGATCGCGACGCGTTTCCTCGCCTGACCTCGGAGCAAGAAGAAAGCCCGTCATAATGCCCATCATTGCCCCACCGAGAAAAGCAAGCGCAAGCGCCAACCCCGAATCGTCATCGTTATGAGTCGTCATGATGGACCCTCCATCGATGCAAAATAGTTCGACACCAATATCACATCCTTGCCAAAACGTCTGTTCACGTCAGTCTCACATACTCGTGAGATGACAGCTTACTAAAACGATTCCTATGAACGCTATCCCCCCTCCAGCACACGATCTCACTGCGCAATATACCTGTCGCAGAGAACGACAGAATACATGGACGGACACCGACGCTCGGTTGTCAGTGCTGATGTTGCTGTTCTCCGCCGGATCCTCCACCACCCTGATCACCACCACTCTGTCCATGCCCGCTACCTCCCATGGATCCCATCATGCCGCCCATACCACCCATCATTCCTCCCATTCCGCCTCCATGCTGCCCTCCGGCTTTCATCTGTTCATGATGGGCGCGGTCTTTTTCACGTTGCTCGTTAGTCAGCATGGCCATAGCGTTGCGTTTGCTCGTGATGGCCGCGAGCAAGCAAGCGCCTTCCGCTTTTTTTAGTTGGTCGACTTTTGCTTGGATCACATTGAGATCGGCCTGCTCATCTTCCAGCAACGCATGCAGCTCGAGTTTTGCGATCTTGGCGTCGGCTTCCAACCGCGCTTCGGTTCGTTTGAAATCCAGTTGCAAGGCCTTGAGCTTGCCGATTTGCTCCGGCGTCAGCCCGATCGCTTTGGCATGTTTCAGGAGATGCGTCAGATAGTGTGCGCTGTGGTCGTCCTGTTTATCCCGATCATGACCACTATGCATCATCTGCCTATGGCCTTTGTCGGCAAAGCTTGGGAATGCGGTCATCGCGACGATCAACCCGGCTCCTCCAACCCCAACAATCCACCACTTTTTCCACTCCGTCTTCGTCATAATCCGTACCTCCAGAGTTTCGCCGACATGTGTAATGGTGTGCCTCATGTGAAGCGGCGGCTCCCAGCCCAGACAGGCAGTACAGGGAGACCTCGTCCTCAGCTAGCCCCATCTTCGATGGAGACTCCAAGTCCGATCCAGGCCCTTAAGAGATCGTGTCGGGTGATCGAATAGGCCACCTTCCCGTTCTTCTTCACCGGCAAGCTTAAGAGTCGTTTGTCCTCCATGATTCTCACCGCATCATCGAAGCTCGTCTCCTCGGTCACGGCGATGTGCTCCTTAACCATCACATCATGGGCTGTTAACCGGTTGAGATCCTTTTTGGCTTCCAATGCCCGAAGAATATCGAACTCGCTGATAAAGCCGATGAAGACACCTCGTTCATCGACGACCGGTGCACCGGGAGTATGCGTGGCCAGGAGTTCAACGGCAACTCCCATCGCATTCTGATCATGACGAAAAACAAGCTCGTTCGTTGCACGTATCTGTCCGACGGTCTTGAACCCTCCCATAGGAACCCCTGGCCCGGTTAGCGTAGTCATCGCGCCTCCTCCTGATTGATGGCTGATATTGCTGAATTCGTTGTTTGCACAAAAGCTCCCTTCTCCTCTATTGACTGAGAGCCGTCCTCCTGACAATTGGATTCAGAAAAGTCGAGTGCGATTCTGATGCCGCCGGTTCCCTTCAAGACATGTGTGATGAGATAGGCGATGAAACAGCGGCTTGTGACGGTACGATCACACCGGAGCCCTGTCGATGTGATGCAGGAATACTCAGAGCGATATGGTCCGATGGGGAAGATCGCTACACAGAAGGCATATAAATATTCATGTTGTGATACTCTATCTGCTTATCTGTGGCCTCCGGTCTGGGCTAACCTGAGGCCTTCCCTCCGCTCCCACTTATAAATCTATCGAGTTGGCTCGTGGCACGAGCCTTGCTGCGCAATTGACGACGTAGCGAAAAACAATGGCCGCAATGATAAAACAAGGAGGGTGTGCCATGTTAAGGCTAATGGGAGGCATTTTGGTTTGTGGACTGCTAATGGCCGGGCAAAGCTTTGCTGGTCCAGGTGCTGTTGAGAGCATAGGTAAAGCACAAGGTGACCATCACTCGCTAGCGGTTTACTATGAAGAACAGGCTCAGATAAACAAAACAAAAGCAGCCGATTGGGAGTTTGCAGCCACCTACTACGAGAAATTTCCCGGAGAGGTTTCTGGAAAAATGTCCGCGGCTGAGCACATTGCCCACTGCCGCTCCGTTTCGGAGGACTTTAAGAAACTCGAGCAGCAGAATCGTGAATTGGCTGCAAAGCACCGTGAGTTGATGCGCAAAGATTTTCACTAGAGAACAGATTGTGCTAAAAATCGATTGAAAAACGCAACGCTATGGCAACTCGATAGAGGAAAGACTTTCTGCTTGAGGTCGAATACCCCCAGAGCCGTGTCTCTCTCTGGGGGGGACTGCTCGCTGAGATTTTGCAGAGCGCTTGGCTATTTGCCGGAATGTTTGGGATGTGGCGGCATCAACGCACTCACAATTGTGTTCTCTCCCATCGGCACAGCTACTTCAGAATGACTCCGCAGGCGATCCGCGCGCCGCCTGGGGCGTCCTTGTTCGGTGGATCAGGAAGGTATTTGTCCGGAAGTTCATGGATGATGAAGGCGCTGCCATCACTGTCGAACAGCGTATTCAGCCCATTTGAAAGCGTCACTCGGCTCGTGACGGTATAGAGAGAACCTTTCCGGTCACTATCTACGGACATATTTTGCAAGTCCCCTAGGTGATAGGGGTGATTGCCAAGACCAGAACTCACATTGGCCTCCGGATTTACTTGCGGATCTACGTTGCCGTCGTAATGCCCCTTCGCCGCTGAAAATGGTTCGCAGCTTCCGGTTTCATGGATATGGATTCCGTGCAGTCCAGGAGTCAGTTTGCTTTCGGGAGTACCATGGACTTTCAGCTTAATCCGCACACGCCCGTCGTATTCCTCGTAGAGATCAGCCTCTCCTGTGATGCCGGGTCCTGCAATCGAGGCCTTTGCTCGAAGCTTGGTGTCGTGTTTTCCTGTGTGATAGGAAGAACAGCCACCCAAGAGCAATCCAATCACTAGCCCAGCTCCGACTTTGAACAGTTCACTCATATCGGCCTCCTTCTATAGGCTCCGAACCAGCTCTTACGTCTAAA
>JAHBWU010000035.1 GCA_019636835.1 Nitrospira sp. | reverse complement strand
ATACCCAAACGCCCGCTGGTACAGTACCCAGAACACCCCGATCCCCAAGATCGCCAACCAGCCGAGCTTCACCGGCTTCGAATCGTACCACTGCGAGATGTCATACCCTCGATCGCTTGCCATAGTGTGACCTCCCTTTTGGCTTATTGAAAAATCTCTCGCCTTTCAGTCTTGTTAATCTGACACCTAAGCCTCCACCTTATAACCATTTAGCGAGCTTACCGGTGATACTACCTCAAATCGATATGCCAATGCCAACCGATAATTTATCCACTCGCAGGCAACTAACCGCTGTGCTTTCAGTAGGTTACAATAATCCATTCTGATCGTTTCTCATTACTTTTTAGCAAATCTCTATGTTTTCACCTGCCCCAGCAAGTCCGTCTCGGGAACATTGATCCTTTTGCCTCTCGCGGCGTAGGATGCTTTTTTGATCGGGAGCAGCATGAGGCCACCTGGATGGGCAAGCCCGCGAGGAATCGTTGTAACCATAGTCGCAATAGGTGCATTTTCCCTGCTGGCATACACGCAGATGACGCCTCAGACACAGGGCAGAGAAGAGGTGATCGCCACCATCATCAAGAATTGGCAACAGGCGCATCCAGCGTCCGAGCGGTTCGTGATTTTACCCGACTTCAACAACCACGCGGTCCTCGATAAAGATACAAGTCTCATCTGGGAGCTCTCCCCGACGCCGACGGCCGTGACATGGAACGAAGCCCGTTCCACATGTGTTACCCGAACGACCGGCGGTCAAAAAGGCTGGCGCCTACCGGCACCTGCCGAAATGCGCAGTCTCGTTGGTCCAGCAGTAGACTCCCCTATCCCGAATATCCCGCCGGGGCATCCATTCGTGAACATCCAGCCAACAGCCTATTGGACGGTCGTCCCGGAAGCCAATCAACCATCGTATGCGCGGTACGTGGACGCATTCCTCGGCAACGTACTGAGCTTCATCAAAATATACACGTATCCAGTCTGGTGCGTTCGTGGACCGATCAAGCCGGATGAGGAATGACCAGCTTTGTTAAGGGCTACCGCCTCAGCGAGATGTACGCTCCCAGGCACCCCCTCGTCCGACTATTATCGTTAAGATAGAGACCGAACACATACCCATGATGGACTATGCGTGACTGTAGCTCTGTCAGGAGATATGCCTATGAACATCGTGGTGACCGGAGGCACAGGATTTGTCGGACGGGCGTTATGCGCCGCGCTCCTCCAGGGAGGCCACACAGTCACCGTTCTGACGAGACATATGGGACAGGTTCTTCACCGGCCTGATGTGCATGTGAACTCGACAGAATGGAACGCCCGAGACACGGGCCCCTGGGAGCAGCGACTGGAAGGAGCCGATGCAATCATTAACCTCGCCGGTGCCCCCATCGCAGATGCACGCTGGACAGATGTGCGAAAACAACTCATTACTGACAGTCGGGTGCTCACCACCCGCTTACTCGTCAAGGCCCTGTCCCGCTCTTCTTCCAAACCAATAACGTTCATCAGCGCATCCGGCATCGGTTATTACGGCATCAGCGACGATCGTTGTCTTGACGAGGGGGCGGCGCGCGGTCAGGGGTTCTTGGCCGATCTATGCCGCGCATGGGAAGCAGAGGCTCTTCGGGCTGCAGACTACGGTGCACGCGTCGTCATCTTGCGAACCGGGATGGTACTCGAACAAGACGGTGGGGCCTTGCCCAAGATGCTGTTGCCCTTTCGATTATTTGCAGGTGGTCCGATCATGCCGGGAAGCCAGTGGGTCTCATGGATCCACCGGCGTGATCACATCGGTCTGATCCAATGGGCTCTCACTACGACGACCGTTTCCGGTCCGATCAATGCCGTGGCCCCAGAGCCTGTGACGATGAAGATATTCTGTGAGGTGCTTGGGCGGGTGATTCACAGACCATCCTGGCTTCCCGTTCCAGAGTTTGCCCTGAACGTTCTACTTGGTGAGTTAGGGACATTGATGACAACCGGCCAGCGCGTGATTCCTGCGAAAGCAATGGCGGAAGGCTATACGTTTCACTATCCAACGTTGGAGCCCGCGCTGCAAGCTATCCTGATCGGAACGACTCGTCAGGGCACTCGCAAATAGGATTCATGAGCCACACCTTATGTCCTCGGATGAACAGGACCGGTATGGTTGTCATATCGGAATCGATTATCCTTCTCCTACCGTGGATCATCGGCAGGCACGTCAGGAATACTTAGAACCGGGCAAGTCTCAGGTGACGAGATGACGGCTTCCCCGATCCGCCTGGGCATCAGCAGGTGTCTCCTCGGTGACAAAGTTCGTTTCGATGGAGGACACAAGCGCGATCATTTTTTGGCTCTTCCGGTTTTAGTGTGGGTAGAGATCGAGTCCTCCACACTGGAAATAGATTGCAGTCTTGAAATGCTCGACGTTGCGGAAGCCGCGGGCCGTTTTCTTGACCCATTGGATTGTCGCGTTGAGGGCTTCGACTCCCGCATTGGTGATGCCATGCTGCAGATAGGTGAGCACGTTGGGGAGGTGGCGTTGGATGAGCTTCGCCACCTTCGCCATCGGAGCCAGTCGACTATGGGTGGCGCGCCAGAACCAGCGGTCGAAGAACTTTTTGGCCGCGCCACAGTAGGTATAGTCCCAGAATTGGCGGAAGCGCTCTTTGAGTGCCCAGGCTCGCGCCACCTTGAGGTCCGTGTGCTGCAGCGTGCGGAACGTGGCCCGCTGGTCGGAGGTCATCTCCTTAGGGCGCATGAGCCAGAGATACTTCGTGCCCGTGAGCCGCGTGTCCTCCGCCTGCTTCAACGCGCGGTGCTCGGCGCGACGGACGTGGTCGACGGCGTCATGGAGGTGCTTGGCGACATGGAACTTGTCGAAGACGATCTTGCCGTCGGCGTCCTCCAGAGAAGCGCGCGTCGACTGGATGTACGGCTCCCACATGTCCATGGCGATGGCCTCGATGCCCTCACGTTGCTGGGGCGTCAGCGTCGCCCAGAAGCTCTCCAGACTCTCCTGCGTCCGGTCCTCCGCCAGATAGAGCACCCGGCTCTGCTCCAGATCGGCCACCACCGTCAGATACCGATGCCGCTTCGCGATGGCTTTCTCATCGACGCCCAGGTGAGGGACCACGTCTTGAGTTCGGCGACTCAGCCCCCGGGCGACGGCCCGGTCCTTGATCCCCCAAGCCTCATCCCAGGTGAGGCGCAGCAGCCCGGCGGCCCCGGTGACCGAGCACTCCCGGAGCAGGTCGATGGCCAGACGTTCGAACCAGGCGGTGAACTGGCTCCCCGGCTCGGCCCACGGGACCGTGATCTGTTTGACCCCATGGGTCGGGCAACGCACTCGCGGCACCTCGGCCTGGATCCAGGTCGTAAATTGGCAGGTGTCCAGATGCCGCCAGCGTCGGCGTTTCCGATCGTAGCCCGGGACGGTCTCCTGACACTCAGGACAAGGGTGCGGCCCCAGTCCGGCTTCCACGGTGACAGTGACCTGCTGCCTGTTCACGTCCAGCTCCACGTTGACGACGGTCCAGGGAGCCCGCAGCCCCAGCACGGCTTGATAGAGTTCGAAGTCCCGCATCGCTCGGCACCTCCTTTCGAAGTGCCGAGCATAGCGCAAGAGGAGTCAGTGACCCACACCATTTCCTGAAGAGCCCATTTTTTAACCGATGTACTGGGCCGCTACGTGGAGTGGGTACCGGTTTGCCCTGAGGTCGAAGCTGGACTGGGCACCCCGCGTGAAGCTCTGCAATTGGTCGGGAATCCCCGGCGTCCTCGGCTGATGACCGTCACGAGCAAGCACGATCACACCGAAGCGATGGAGACTATGATTGAAGAGCGTCTCGAGTCGCTCGACAAACTGAACCTCTCGGGGTTCGTCTTCAAGAAGGGGTCGCCCAGCTGCGGGATCGAGCGGGTGCGCGTGTATACCGAAAAAAGCATGCCGAGTCACAGCAGATCAGGAATCTTTGCGCATGCCTTTATAGAGAAGTTTCCTCTGATTCCCGTCGAGGATGAAGGCCGGCTCCACGACTCGGTACAAAGAGAGAACTTCATCGAGCGGGTGTTTTCCTACCGTCGTTTTCAAGATCTGATGCAAGAAGGGGTCACCAGGCAGGCTCTGATAGGCTTCCACACCATTCACAAGTATCTCCTTTTGTCCCACAGCCAACAGCATTATGAAGCGATGGGCCGGCTGGTCGGTCAAGCGGATCGTTATCAACTCAAGGAATTGACGGGGAAGTACGGTGAACTCTTCATGAACACTTTAGCCCTGAAGGCGACGGTCCGCAAGCACGTGAACGTGCTGCATCACATTATGGGCTACTTCAAGACTCGATTAAGGACACTCGAAAAGGCCGAGCTGTTAGACGTGATCGACGACTACCATCGAGGGTCCACTCCCTTGATCGTTCCACTGACGCTGATCACGCACTACATCCGCGTGTTCGATGTCGACTATATTCGCGATCAAGTGTACCTCAATCCGCATCCGAAAGAACTGAAACCACGTGTAGGAGGGGTTCATGGCGACAGGGAAGCAAGGAGTCATTCTGGTGGGACATGGCGGAATCCCTACGGACTATCCGCAAGATCTGGTGACAAGGCTGAAGCGGCTGGAAGCCCAGCGCCGCGCAGCCAAACAACCGCCGTCCGCTGAGGAGATCGAATTGGATATGAAGATCCGACGTTGGCCAAGGACGCCATCGACCGATCCTTACCAATCCGGCCTTCAAGCCGTCGCGGCACGATTACAGCTGCAACTCAACGGCATCTTGTTCGGACTAGCCTACAACGAGTTCTGTGCTCCAACCTTGGAAGAGGCGGTGGAACACCTCATTGGACAAGGGGCCACTGAGATCACTGTGGCAACCACCATGTTTACTCCTGGAGGTTCTCATTCGGAAATCGAGATACCGGACATCCTCGACCATCTCCGATCGAAACATCCTGGTGTGGCACTCCGTTATGCTTGGCCCTTTGATCTCGAGTTGGTCGCCGATACTTTAGCCGAGCAGATCCAACGGTTCTCCACCGTAGCTCCTCACTCGGATCGCTGAAAAGGTCTGTCAGCAGTCGGCCAGTGAGTGTAGAATGCCCGGCACCTAACTGACTCTGAAGAAGGGAGGACCATAGTGACGGTTCGGGAGCAACTGGCAAACGCGTTCCATGATACTCAGTCATTTAAATGGGATCGCGATAAAGGATTCAAGCTCGCATCCGGAGAAATCAGCCCTTTCTATGTCGATTGTCGTGCCCTCATGGCGCACCCGGAAGCGCGTCGTCTGGTCGCTCAACTGGCCTATGAGGCGCTCACTGACATTGAATTCGATTGTCTGGGCGGCCTCGAACTCGGAGCCATCCCGATTGCCATAACCATTTCCGATTTTGCCTGCGCTGCTTCGCGTCGGCGTCTCTGGCGGACATTCGTCGTTCGCAAGCAGCCCAAAGACCATGGACTGGGAAAGTTGATCGAGGGCACCATTCGTCCCGGCGATCGAGCGCTGATCGTGGACGACGTGCTCACGAGCGGTGGGTCGTTGCTGAAAGCGATGGGAGTCGCACGAGAGGCCGGACTTCGGGTGGATCAGGCATTAGTCATTGTGGACCGCCAAGAACAGGATGGGAAAGCGCGTGTGGAAAGAGAAAAGGTTCAGCTCATCAGTCTCTTAACCATTCAAGATCTCATGAGTACGATGAAGAACGGTTAGTGCCGCCCGTTTGGATTGTACGTTCAGCCTCCATTCATTTGCACTCGAACTGAATTCCCCACCGCCGCTCCTCGACCAACTCTTGCGCCCCATCAAGCGGACTTACGACTCGCGTGCGTCCTTTGGTTTCTCCCTCGCGAACAATGCTGTAGGACCTGCCGCTACATTTTTCTTTCATGAGGTCAAGTGCATCCTTGCGGAAGGAGGAGAGCATAGGGCCTTGTCCTTCTTTAAACGGATAGATGACGACTCCACCCGTGTCGTGCTGCTGAACGATTTTCGCACCATCGGCACAGCCACCAACGGCTAGACACATCACTGCCACAACGATTTTCGCCCAAGACTTGATCATTACCTAGGACTTACCCCAATCACGGTCGGCAATGGAATATGACTGCCCGAGCTCCCGCCGAACAAACTTTTCCAAGACGCATGTTCCTGTACCTGCAGGTCTTTTTCCCACAGCGACTCCAAAATGCGGACCTCTGAAGAAGACCCACCATCCATAGCCATCGCTTGCCGCACAGCGGGAAGCGCATCTTTGAAACACCGAGCGATGTCGTATAAACGAACGGCCCCGAGACTTTTAAGAAGAAGAATGTGTCCGATCTCCGTCTCAGCGACGATCGTCTGATAGGCATGTTTTCCACTCTCGCGAACTCGGATCTTGCCGGTCAGATCCAAAAGCATCAACGCCTGTGCCGCTTCACGGTAGCGCGGTTGTTCTTCGTCAAAACTCTCCGCTGCCAGATCAAGGATCCTCGCCTTCTGCAACCCCGAGGCGGACGGCTCGGCGACAAACAACCCCTGCCATGATGCGTGGCGTCGGCTTCCCAACGGACGCCCATCCTTATAGAGAAGACCGAGATAGGCGAAGTTTTCACGGAACAACCCCGCATTGAATAACACATGATGGCCTGTTCGCTTCTGCCATTCATCCATTCTGGGAGGCTCTAAAAGCCCTTCCTGGGCGTAATGATGAACGGCGAACTTCGTCCGCTCCGGATCCATATCGACAACCAGCATAGTCGGCACGGTGGGACAAGCATCGCCTGGCTTCCATACCGAAACTGTGACGCCGTCGGAAAGACGCTCCCATGAGATATCCTGAGCCGGACACAGACCGGGTAGCAGAACGATCAGTAGGAGGACGCGCCGCGCATGACTAGGCAGCTGACGACAACTCATGGTTCAGGATCGCTTGACACTCCGTGACTGCTCAATTGACTCCGGTTGTTGACTGACTCTCATCAGATCTGTCGGGTTCACATCCAAAAGCCCTCGCACGGAACTTGCCAAAGCTTCGGGTGTAAAGGGCTTCTGCAGATAGGCACTGGCAGGGTCACCGGCCCCAATACCGACATCATCCGTATACCCTGAAATGAAAAGAAGCTTCAATTCCGGCTTGATCACGCGAAGATGCCTCGCCAGTTCAGTCCCGCTCATTCCCGGCATCACGATATCCGTGAGTAACAATTTGAGCTTCCCAATATGGGGAGTGGCCACTAGACAAGCCTCAACACCATTTCTTGCTTCGACGACGCGATATCCGAGCTTACGAAGCTCATCCCGGATGAGAATGCGGACATCCTCCTCATCCTCTACAAGCAGAATGGTTTCATGGCCCTCCACCGATTGCAGCGGTACGGTCTCATCTGTTGGCTCCTCGATCTTGCTGAGGACGCGGGGGAGAAAAACGTCGAACCGTGTCCCCACTCCACTCTCACTGATGACATCCAATCCTCCGCCACTTTCGGTGACGATGCTGAACACCGTCGACAGCCCGAGTCCCGTTCCCTTTCCTTCCTCCTTGGTCGTAAAAAATGGCTGGAAAATCTGCTCCTGCACCTCTGAGGACATTCCGTAACCAGTATCGGATACCGAAAGCTTCACGTACTCTCCCGGCGATATCGGGTTGGCGTGGTATTTCGGCAGGTGGTCGAGTTCGACTGAAGCAGTTTCAATCATGAGCTTACCGCCGGTCGGCATCGCATCCCGGGCGTTCACGACCAGATTCATGACGATCTGCTCGACTAATGCAGGATCAGCTTTGATGCGGAGGTCATCCACGCTCAGTTTCACCGTCAGTTGAATATCCGCTCCGATCAACCTCCGAAGCATGGTTTCTACATTATTGAGCGTGGCATTCAGGCTCTGAACTTTCGCTCCGGAAGGCTGTTTTCTGCTGAACGTGAGCAACTGTCGAATGAGAACCCTCGCGCGCTCACCCGCCTTCTGCATTTCTTCCACCCGAGTTCTCAGCGGATGATCCGGCCCCATTTCACTGAGCAGAACCTGACTATGCCCCATGATGACCGTGAGCAAGTTATTGAAATCGTGCGCCAGCCCTCCCGCCAGACGCCCGACGGCCTCAAGTTTTTGTAGCTGCCGCAGTTGCATCTCGCTTTGGAGAAGTGCGCCCTCCGCCTGCCTTCGCGCCGCTCGTTCTTGTCGCTCACGCAGTGCCCGGCGCACCGATGGGACAAGCCGCCCCAATCCTTCTTTAGGGATGCAATCCGTCGCACCACGCTGTATTTGTTCGATGCACAGTGTCTCAGTAAGTGCCGCCGAGACAAAGATAAACGGTACGTCAGGAACTGACTGTTGGGCCTCCTCTAAGGCAACTCCCTCACGAAACCCGGGCATGGAGAATTCAGCCAGGATGAGATCCACCTGGCCATCATTCAGAGCTGCGGTAAAGGCGCGACGAGTTTCTACGCGTCGTATCGCACAAGGAAGGCCCCCTTCGGTCAACAGCGCCTCGATGCGATCAGTATCTTGTGGGTTAGTCTCTAGATGCAGCACTCGCAACAGAGTCGTCATGGCAGGGTCATTGGGTGGAACGGCAGCTTTCAGGAGGAGGTTCATTGATAACGCCCCAGAACGTTCCTAGCTCCTTGACCGCGGACAAAAACTTGTGGAACTCCACGGGCTTGACGACGTAAGCGTTGGCCCCCAAGGCATAGCTGTCGGCCAGGTCACGTTCCTCTCGCGAGGATGTCAGCATCACGACAGGAATCGGACGAAGGTTGACATCCGCCTTGATGGTACGCAAGACCTCGAGGCCGTTCACTTTGGGCATTTTAAGATCGAGAAACACCACGGCCGGGTTTCCTCTCAGCCGTGACTTGAATTGGCCACGACAATATAAGTAATCCAACACTTCGGCGCCGTCATGACACAGAACGACTTTGTCGGAAATATGCTCTGCCTCCATCGCAGCCAATGCCAGCTCGGCGTCTCGGGGGTTATCCTCCGCGAGGAGGATCGGTTTGGCCACGGTCATGAGTCAAGCCTCCTTCCTGGGAGCAGTACGTAGAACGTGGCTCCCTTATCCGGCACACCTTCGGCCCAGGTCCTTCCCCCGTGGCGGTGAACGATCCGCCGAACGTTGGCGAGGCCGATACCGGTTCCTTCGAACTCGTCGGCTCGGTGCAGTCTCTGGAACACTCCAAACAGCTTGGTGGCATACTGCATGTCGAATCCCACGCCATTGTCACGGACGAAAAGGACAATTTCGGTAGAGCTGGGATGCTCCACGCCGATCTCAATGGCGGCGATTGGCCTGGCACTCGTAAACTTCACGGCATTTGCGATCAAATTCATAAAGACCTGTCGGAGCATGGCCGGATCGCCCTGTACTTCAGGCAGTGCTGCGATTGTCCATGATATCTCTCGTCCTTGCAAGTCCAAGCGCAGATCGGAAAGGATGCTTTTGATCACCTGATCCAGGTTGACGGCTGTGCGGAGCATTTCTTGCCGGCCCATACGAGAGAAAACCAGCAGGTCATCAATCAGCTGTCCCATCTGCTTAGCGGAGTCGGAAATCGTCTGCAAGTACCGGGCAGCCTTGTCATTCAGCGAATGCTCGACCGATTTACGCAAGAGCGCGGCATAGCCGTCGATGTGACGCAACGGCGCACGTAAGTCGTGAGAGACTGAATAGCTGAATGCTTCCAGCTCCTTGTTTGCGGCCTCCAAGAGTTCTCCCCGGCGTTGTAGCTCACCGGCGACACGCCGCCGTTCGGTGATGTCATGCCGAATGAGGTAGTACACCCATGCCAGCAGAACCAGCTGCAGCAATGCGCCGATGCCGAGGAGTACGATGGTATTCCTTGTCCCGGCGGCTGATTCCACTACACGTCGTCCTACTGTCTGCCGCTCATGCAAATCCATTTCCGCAATGATTTGGTGAATCACGCCGAGCTCGCGCTTTCCGGCTCCTTCGAAAGCCATTTTCTTGACGGCTCGGAAGCCGCCCTCTTGAAACTGGGCGATGGCTTTTGATTCGGCGCTCAGTTGCCGGTCCATCATCCGATCGAGGAATCCGACCCGTTGCTGCTGCTCTGGTGATTCGCGGATCAAGTCCTTGAGATACGCGGTGAATGTCGGCTTCTGCTTCACGACCTTCTTGTAGATCTCCAGATACGAGGCCTCTCCCGTCACCAGATAACGCCGGTGGGCATCTTCCGCTTCGCTCATCGCGGCATCAATGTTATTCAGGAGTTGAATGAGATCATGACTACGACCATCCAGCCCCCTATTGGTCAGCAGGATGCTCGTATTGTGATAGGAAATCGCGCTGACGACCAGAATCCCAACGAACACCAGGCTGAAACCGGCTAAGACCCGCTGCTCAATGGTCAACCTGTGAAACCACGCAACCGAACCGTGGGAAAAATCTGGTGAACCCGCAGGAACGGAATCCGACGGTTTAGACCTTTCGGTCGCTAAGAGGGAAGCCTGTGAGGGATGGTTGGAGGCCGATTCCATCGATCAGGACGACTTGCATCAGGACTCGGTGATCGTTTGGAAACCATACCGTGAGATTGTGTCTCTGTGGTAGTAATTGTAGCAGAACTCTTGGGTGACGGAAGCAGAAAACTAACCACCTAGCGGGGGACCCGGAGGAATCACAGTAGCCGACGGACCGACAAAATTCGCAAACATGAGCGTCGCGCTGACCACCCAGTCCGTGAACGGTTGCGGGTAAATACCGATCACCAAAGTTCCTGCTAAACCGATATAGATCACCGCCTTCATCGGACCTGAAATCCCGATAGGAGACGGATCCACCGGCTCATTGATGTACATCTGCTTCACAACGATGAGGTAATAGTACATCGAGATCACGATGTTGATCAGCCCGACCGCGATCAATGTATACAGCCCTTCTTTGATGGCCGCCACGAAAATGTACAGCTTACCGATAAACCCCGCGAGAGGTGGGACGCCTGCCAGAGACAGCAGGAACAGCAACATCGCAAACGCCAGAAACGGCGACCGTCTGTTTAAACCTCGATAGTCTTCAATTTCATCTCTTCCAATGGCCTGGCTGACCGCGATCACGACGGCGAAGGCCCCGATATTGGCAAACAGGTACGCCAGAAGATAAAACAAAATGGCATCGCTTCCCATTTTGGTGCCCGCCGCAAGGCCGATCAACACATTCCCTACTTGGGCGATGCCGGAATACGCCAGCAACCGTTTTATGTTGCGTTGCGCGATGGCCACGATATTGCCATAGGTCATCGACAGGATAGATACAGCCACCAAGAGGGACACCCATAACGGCTTGAACGTCACCAACGCCACGAGGAAAATGCGGAGCAAGATCGCAAAGGCCGCAGCCTTTGGAGCAATCGACAAAAAAGTCGTCACCGGAGTCGGAGCACCATGGTAGGTATCGGGAATCCATGCGTGGAATGGAACGGCGCCGATCTTAAATCCAAGAGAGGCAAAGATCAGCAGAAACCCGATGACCAAGCCGGGTGTTGCCTGGGCGGACGTCATGTCCGAAAAGACGAGCTTGCCTGTTTCACCATAGACGAGGCTGATCCCATAGGCGAGCAGGCCGGCCGCAAAAACACCCAGGATAAAAAACTTGAGCCCGCCTTCGTTTGAAGCCAGATCATCACGAAGATAAGACACCAGAACGTAGAACCCCAGCGTTGCGAACTCCAAACTGACGAAGACGGACAGCAGATCGTTGGCGGACGCCATGAACATCATGCCGAGTGCCGCCATGACGACGAGACAATAATACTCCCCCCTGAAAAGAGTGAAGCGATTGACGTACTCGATTGATGCGAGGATGACGAGTATCGTAGCTCCCAGAATAACAACCTTGAAAAAGATCGCCATGCGATCCAGCACGAACATGTTGCCGAAGAGCGTGCCGGAAATATGATTGAGGTCAAACCACCCCAAACAGCCGAGTGTGACCACAAGGCCTGCGACACTGAGATAGGCCAGTCGTTCCTTGGGCAAGCGAGGAAGGGAAAAATCGACGATGAGCACTACACAAAGCCAGCAGGTCAGAAAGATCTCCGGCAACAAGAGCAGCAGATCGGAAACGGTCATATTCAGAGAGAACGTCATTCACGCCCCTCTCGTAAGACCTGAGATGTATAGGATATAGGCTTGTGCACGCTCAACGAGGCAGAAGTCTTTTCCGACGTTGTCGCCTTACCCCTCACCCCCAGTTCCTCACCGGCTTCCGCGACCGGAACCACGCGCGTAATCCTCGAGACCAACGGATCCACTCCGGAGCGAACAACATCATACAAATGCATCGGAAAAATGCCGAACCCGACACTGACAGCAACCATGATCAACAGAGGGAGGCGGTCGACCGTAGAAATCGCATCGTGCGCATGACTGTACTTTTGGTTCATCGGGCCGTAAAAAAGTCCGCGCATCATTTTGAAGAGGTATGCCAACGTCAGCACGATGCCCAGCATGGCGACGATTACTTGAACTGGGTACTTGTTCCAACTTCCGACAATGATCAGGATTTCTGCGATAAAATTCACTGTGCCGGGCATTCCGATCGAAGCCATACAGGCTACGATGAAACAAGCGGAGATGAACGGCATCTTGTTCGAAAGACCACCCAACGAGGGGATGTCGCGTGAATGGGTTTGGTCATAGACCCATCCTGCCATGGCGAAGAGCATGCCCGTCGCCATCGCATGAGCGAACATGTAGATGACGGCGCCGCTTACGCTGATGTAATTCAAAGCCGCCATGCCAAGAAACACGTAGCCCATGTGACTGGAACTGGAATAGCCGATGACGTACTTAGTGTCTTTAGCGTAAAACGCAACGAAGCCGCCGTAGATGATGCTGAACATGCACAGAACGGCGGCTATCGGCATCAGTTCCCTGGTCGTTTCAGGGAGTATCTCGAAGGCCACGCGAATAATGGAAAAGTGCCCGAGCTTCATCAATACTCCCGCATGGAGCATGCTGGTTGCGGCCGGCGCGGCCGCATGGCCCACCGGAGACCACGAATGCAGCGGCCACAGCGGAGCAATCGACGCAAAGCCGAAGAAGACCAACACCCAGATGATCTTGTCCAACGTCGTCCCGAGCACGGGGATATTCATGAAATTGGCCTGTTCACGGAGCACCAGGATATCGAAGGTGTTCAGACCGGAGTACTTATAAATGAGCAAGATGCCCATGAGCGCGACCACGGCAAACGCGGACAGGAAGAGCACAAGTTTCATCGCCGCATATTCTTTGCTGTTCGATCCAAAATTAAGAATGAACCCGACGGAGTCCCGCCGCTTCAGGCCTTCGGGATCTGTCATTTCTAAATACTTCTTGGTGTGGCTGCCCCACATCCCCAACAACAAGTACATCGGAATCACGGACATCTCATAGAAGAAGTAGAGGAAGAATAGGTCGAGGGACATGAACACGCCGATCGTGGCGGCAGCCAAGATCAGCAACCAGATATAAAACTCCTTCGTCCGGTCCTTGATGTGCCACGAGACGAAGATGCCCGCAAACAACAAAATCGAAGAGGCGAGCACGAGCGGTGTCCCGATCCCATCGACGCCAAGATACAATGAAATGCCGAGCTGCCTGGACCACTCAAACCTTTGGACAAACTGGAAGCCGCCTTTCGCCGGATCGTACGCATAAAAGATATAGAGCGATGCAACCAGCGACACACATGCGGCACTTGCTGCGATACTTCGAACGAGCAGCGGCTGTCGATTGGAAACAAAAATCAACCCGAGAGCCCCGGCAAACGGGGCGAAAAGGATATAGAGCAGTGCGTACTCTCCCATCACGCGACCTAATACCCTCTACCGAATCGGTTGCCTTCTAACGACACCTTGGGCTCCTGAGAGGTCTCCTGAGAGACTCGATCAACGAGTGCTTGCACCGATCCGTTCATGATTCGTAAAAACGGTGCTGGATAAAGTCCGATCCAGAGAATCATAACCGACAGCGACACCGCAATGAACTTCTCGCGCGGTTGCAGATCGCTCATCGTCCCTTTCACAGCAGCACCCAGCGGACCGAACATCGAACGTTCGTAGTACCACAAAAAATACGCAGCGCCGAAAATCACTCCCAGAACGGCGATGGCACCGAACCACCATTTGGCTTTGAACGCGCCCAAAAGAATGAGGAACTCGCCGACAAAGCCATTGGTGCCGGGAAGCCCGATCGACGCGAGTCCAATAATCAGAAAGAAGGTCGCCAGAAGAGGCACTTGCCTCGCCATCCCTCCAAACGCCGACAATTGAGTCGTCTGTCGGCGTGAGTATAGAAACCCGGCGATAAAGAAAAGCCCGGCCGTGCTGAACCCCAGATTGATCATCGTGAGCAAACCACCTTGCAGCCCTTGATAATTCAAGGCAAACAATCCCACCACAACGAAACCTAAGTGACTGACACTACTGTAGGCCAGCAAGCGTCTAAAATCGGCTTGAACCAACGCCATCCAGGCTCCGTAGAGGATTGCGCAGAGACCGAGGACCACGACGACCGTGACCACCGTCTCACTTTTCGACGCATCGGGAAGCAAGGGAATGCTGAAGCGTATGAAGCCGAATGTGCCAATCTTGAGGCCGGCCAGCACCACTGCCATCCCGATCGGCCCTTCCAACAGGGCATCAGGCAACCAGGTATGGAAGGGGAACACCGGCGCCTTGAACGCAAATCCCATGAACATCAGCCAGAAGATGAGGATTTGCTGACTGATGGGAATCGGCACCGTCAGAAGTTCGAGCAAATCGAACGAATAGACCTGATCGGTGTGATGAAGGGATGCCCATTGATGGTAATTGATGTTCAGCAAGGCGATGCCGACCAGCATGAATACACTGCCCAAGAGCGTATATATGACGAACTTCAGCGCGGCATAGTGACGTTCAGCTCCTCCCCCCCACAACTTGATCAGAAAGTAGCTGGGAATCAGCATCAGCTCCCAGAACACGAAGAACAGGATCAAATCCAACGATACAAAGACGCCCATGGTCGTCGTTTCGAGCGCCAACAGACACATCATGTACAGTTTGACTTGATGTCGAATCGTATCCCAGGAGTAGACCACGACCAGGACGGTCAGAAATGCCGTGAGCCCAACGAACAGCACACTGATTCCATCGACCGCCAGGTGATAGCTGATACCTAACGCCGGAATCCATCGAACACGCTCTGTGAATTGCATGGCGGCCGACTCGGGTACGAAACGCAGCAGTACAAATACAGAGAGCGCAAGCTCCACCAGCGCAATGGTAAGGGCTGAGGTCCGGATCATATCCTCTTCGTCGAACAGCCAGAGCACAGCCGCCCCAACGACCGGGAGAAATAGAATGCAGGACAGAATTGGGAATCCGGCTGTGAGTTCTTCGAGCATGGATGAAGCCTAGTCGGGTTAAGACCTACATCTGAGCAAACAACTGCACGACAAGAACGAGAAGGAAGAGCCCCGCAACGATGATGGCGGCATAATGATGGACCATCCCACTCTGCATCTTGCGACCTTCACGAGCCGCGAGGTGGTTACTGTATCCGATCACGTTCAGGCCGCCGTAGACAATATACTTCTCGATCCACGTGCTTCCCATGGACCCCCAATCAGCGAGTCGCCCAACGCCCCGTACGATACCGTCAATGACCGTGCGATCAAACCAGTCGAGTACCCTACCCAGACGTTTGAGTGGTTCTACGAAGATCAGGTCGTATAGTTCGTCGACATAGTATTTGTTCCAGAGAATCCGATACAGACCTGCAAATTTCTCAGCCCATCCGTCAGCAGTCACCGGGCTCACGGCATAGAGGAAATGTGCGAGTCCCCATCCCATCAAGGCAATGACGACCGCAATACTCATCAACAGAAACACCATGCCGGCACTGGCCTCATGCTCGCCCCCAACCCCGACGACGGGCCCCAAAAATCCATGCAGCCAGCCATGCTCTGGAGGAAACCCCAAGATCAACCCACCCACGACCGAGAGAAAGGCAAGGACCATCAAGGGGGCGACCATGACCATCGGAGATTCGTGCACATGCTCCGCCGTATGAGGATCCATCCGAGAGGCACCGTAGAACGTCAAATAGGTCAAACGGAACATATAAAAAGACGTCATCAGCGCCCCGACGGCCGCCATGCTATATAGGAAGTAGTGTTGATTGGTGAAGGCATGGGCCATGATTTCATCTTTGCTCCAGAAGCCCGCGAGGGGAGGAAGCCCGGCGATCGCCATGGTGCCGATCAGGAACAAACGATAGGTCCATGGAATCCGGCCGCTCAGTCCGCCCATCTTTCGGATATCCTGCTCCCCCGATAATGCATGGATCACCGACCCTGCCGCCAAGAACAACAACGCCTTGAAGAACGCATGGGTCATGACATGAAAAACAGACGCCGTATAGGCTCCGATCCCGCAACCGAGAAACATGTATCCGAGCTGGCTCACCGTTGAATAGGCCAAGACGCGTTTGATGTCGGTCTGGACGAGTCCGATGGTCGCCGCAAACAAGGCGGTGCCTCCACCGACGAACGCCACCACCGACATCGCGAACGGTGAAAGATCGAAGATCGCGTGATTGCGGACAACCATGTAGACACCGGCCGTTACCATGGTCGCCGCATGGATCAGCGCGCTCACCGGCGTCGGACCCTCCATTGCATCGGGCAGCCATGTGTGAAGAGGCAATTGCGCCGACTTTCCAATCGCGCCGATGAAGAGGCACAGGGCTATGGCAGTGGCCATGTCGGGAGATAGTTGTCCCACCTGGGCGAAGACCTTTGTATAGTCCAGGGTCTTAAAGTTGATAAAGACAAGAAAAATGGCGAGGAGAAATCCAGCGTCACCTATCCGGTTGACTACGAACGCCTTGGTTGCTGCTTTAGCGGCGGAGACTTTGTCATAGTAGTAGCCGATCAAGAGATAGGAACAGAGTCCGACACCTTCCCAGCCGATAAAAAGCACCAGATAGTTGTTCCCCATGACAAGCAGCAGCATGGAGACCATGAATAAGTTCATGTAGATGAAGAAGCGCGTGAACCCGGCTTCTCCGTGCATATAGCCGACAGAATAGACGTGAATGAGGAAGCCGACACCGGTGACGACCAGTAACCAAGCACAGGTCAGAGGATCCACCAGGTAGGCTAAATTGATCGCGAGATCACCCCCGAAGATCCACTGATAGACAATGACTTCATGGGAAGCTCCCGTACGCATGACATCGGTGAATACGCCGACCGTACAGAGAAACGATAGACCGACCGACCCCCAAGCCAATCGGTGGGCCATGTCATGAGAGTAGCGGTGTCCGAGCAGTCCATTCACAAGGACCGCCAGCAACGGGAAAACTGGAATCAATTTGATGAGGAGATCAATCAAGTCGGACACAGTAACATGCCATTCCGAGGATGCTCAGCTAGCCAACCATGCTGCACGGAGCCGGAACCTAAAGCGTACTCTTGGGGTACGTTGAGGGGTACGAGCCACCGACTGCACCGTTGGATGTGATTGTCCACATCCTGCTACCACTTTAATAGGTTCATTTCATCCACATTCGTGGAAATCTTGCCTCTGAACACGACGATGATGATGGCCAAACCAACGGCCGCTTCGCCCGCCGCAATGGCGATGATGAACAGAGCCACAAGTTGCCCTGCCATAGATTCCAAATAGTGTGAAAATGCGACTAAATTGATGTTGGCCGCATTCATCATGATTTCAACCGACATCAGCACAATGATGAAGTTCCGCCTGATAAGCACACCCAACAGTCCCGTCATAAAAAGGACGGCGCTGACGGCCGTATAGGCAGACAGGGGAATCATACCCGCTCTCTCTCCGTATCCAGCGGCTTCGGAGTCTTGGCCAGGACGATCGCGCCGATAATGGCTCCGAGCAGAAAGATGCCGACGATCTCAAACTGCAAGAGATGGTCGCTGAACATCTTGATACCCACGGCGTATGTATCTCCGTCTTGCAGCACAGCAGTGGCTGGAGTGTCCCCCTTCGCTCCGTCAAACGGAGATTGCAGGAGGAGGTAGAGAACATAGCCGGCCCCTAGGACAGCAGGGCCGAGAATATACGGAGCCGAGGAGTGAAAATAACGTTCATCCGTTTTGAGATTCATCAACATCAACACAAAGAGATACAGCACCAGAATGGCGCCAACGTACACGATGACCTGCACGGCCCAAAGGAACTCCGCGTTCAGGAGGATGAACAGACCGGAGACGTGCATGAGCAACACGAGCAAGGAGAGTGCGCAGTGAACAGGGTGACGCAAGGTCACCGTTAAAACACCGGCGGCAATACTGATCAATGCAAAATAAGCGAAGAACATTCCAACCATGTGCGCGGCTCAGCTTAGATGTTTGGGAGGTGGTTGGGTCGACTTCTGTACCGACTGCGGAAAATAGTAGCGGTACTCGCGGCTCTGCTCGACATTTTTTTCCTGGTTGTGCGCATACAAATATTTCTTCCCATCATCGAGGTGACGTTCTCCGATATCGTACAGCCGCTTCTTGTCGAACAGCAGACTGCGTTTGTCGTGGGTCGAATATTCGTACATCTTGGTCATCGCGAGCGCGTTCACCGGACAGGCTTCGACGCAATAGCCGCAAAAAACGCATTTTGTGATATCGATATAGAACTCACTGGCGTAGCGCTGAAGCGGTCTGGCCGTATCCTCGGCACTGATCACCTTGATGCAATGCGACGGGCAGGCGGCCTCGCAGAGATCGCAGCCAACGCACCGTTCTTGCCCATCATCATATCGAAGCAAGCCAAGCGCACCGCGATGCGCATCCGGAATCGTTCGTTGTTCACGCGGATACTGAAACGTCATCGGTCGATGAAGCATGTGCCGAAACGTGACCTTCATCGCGTCCCAAATCTCATAGAATAACGCGGCATGGAGGATTTTCCTGGTCAGCGCGGCGACACTCATCGTAGGCTCCTCTTCACGGACGTAGGTATCCGCTTACGCCTGTTCAACACTTACCCAGATCTGCTTGAACGACGGAACGCCGGTCGTGGCATCAACCGTCACGGGCATCAAGTCCTTCACTGGAGGTTCATTAAAATGTTCAGGGAAAAAACAGGTGCCTGGCGCGATCGACTGATCCGGCTGCACACCAAGCTGGAGAGAGCCACGATCCGAGGTCAAACGCACCTTCGCACCATCTTGCAATCCAAGACGTTCCATGTCCCGTATATTCATCCGCAGCTTCCCGGTGTTCGAGCGATCTTGATAAGCCCAGGTGCTTGTGTCGACAATTTCCCCGAATGCACTAATAACTGCCCCATCAACAAGGAAAAGGGACGCGTGGGTTCTCCCGATGGCGGAGTCTGTTGATAACGGGCCTTCACCTCCGATGCGTAGCCGTTGGACAAATACTGGTCAGGGACGGACACGACTTTACGGGGTTGCCCAAGATTGTAGTACCCGGGCAATAGTTTCATGATCTCAGCTTGAATATCATTGGCCGATTGGTATTCCCATCCGCATCCCATGGCATTCGCAAGGGCTGTCATGATGTGCCAATCCGGCAGGCTCTCTCCAAGCGGATCCATTGCCTGACGAACGCGAAGTACACGACCCTCAAGGTTCGTAAATGTGCCGTCCTTTTCAGCGTAGGTGCAAGCGGGGAGCACAAAATGAGCCAGTTTCCCCGTATCAGTCAAAAAAGGATCTTGCACGACTAACAGTTCGAGTCGTTCGAGAGCGGCGCGGACCTCCATCGAAGCCGGCAAGGTCGCGAGCGGATTTTCCCCGAGAATGTATAGGGCTTTAATCTGCCCACTCTTGCAGCGCTTCAAGATTTCGACGAGATGTGCCCCCGATCCGATAGGAGGAAGCGACGCTGCCCATGCTGTGGCGAAACGATCCCGAACTGTTGGGTCATCAAATCGAGTCTGACCTGGGAAATACTCAGGTGCTGCGCCCATATCAACGGCCCCTTGCTCATTCGGCTCTTCTGTTACCGTGTTCACACCACAACCTGCTCGTCCAAGCTTGCCGGTGATCCAGGCCAGATCCATCAGTTTTAAGACGTTCTGATAACCATTCGCTCGCCTGACTATCCCTTCCGCACACAAGATGATCGACCTCGACGATTCAGAAAAAATAGCCGCTATTTCTCGGAAGGCTTCTACGGGAAAGCCGGTCTGAGCCGCTAGCCGCTCCAAAGAAACATTCCCCACCGCGCTTTTGAGCGCTTCAAACGCTTGGGGGTGTTTCCCAACAGCCTCTTCATCCACCAAATCCTGGTCGATGGTCGCCTTGACCAACCCATCGATCACTGCCCCCTCTGTACCAGGTTTGATCAAAAACGGGTGCGAAGCCAGCTTCGCAATATTCGTGATGGCGCTGTCGAGCGTCACCACCTGAGCCTTGTAGACTCGCATGGCTTCCTTGATTCGCACGGCCGTCAACGGGTTTGTCTCGGTAATATTGGAGCCGATCAAAATGATCGCTTTCGCTTTCGTCAGATCTTCCCAATCATTCGGCGTTCTCCCAAGTCCGACGGCATGTTTGGCCGCCAGCACAAAGTTCATATGGCCGTAGCGGGCGCTGCTATCGAGCTGGTTGGTTCCAAAACCAACGCGCATGAGCTTCTGAAACAAGTACAGCTCTTCATTCGTACATCGGGCCGTCACGAGGCCGCCGATCGCATCGGCACCGTGTTTGTCTTTGATTTCGGTCAACCGGTCTACGAGCAGGTGCATCGTTTCCAGCCAAGGCTTCTGCACCAACTGACCTCCCTCGCGGACCAAGGGCTGTATAAGTCGGCTCTTACTATCCAGATATTCAAACCCAAAACGTCCACGTACGCAGATCCCGCCGTGCCCCTTGGCGGTTTCAGATCGGTCCCCCCACTTGTTCTTCCAAGATAACGGGGAGGTGACTCGGACCACCTCTTCATCTTTCGTTTCCATGTAGAGTTGGCACCCGTCCCCGCAGTAGTTGCAGGTTGTCGTCGTCTTCTTCATCTGCCACGGTTTATACAGATACTTGGAAAACTTGTTCGTGATGGCTCCAACCGGACAGACGGCTAAACAATCTCCGCAGAATTCACAATCGAGGGCGAGGTCACCCTTGGCCACGACCTGGTTGAATCCACCCTTCTTCATGAATTGCAAGGCATCGATCATCAACACATCCTTGCAAACATTGATGCATTCCGCACAGGCGATGCAGCGATTCATGTTGAAGTCGAGCACGGGACTGCGCGTATCTTCCGGAATGAATTTCTGCTTAGCATTGGCCAGATTGGTCACGCCATGTTGGAAAGCCATATCTTGTAGTTCACAGTGTCCGTCCGCATCGCACACCGGGCAGTCGAGAGGATGCACGGACAGATGCTTCTCTACGGCTTTCTTCCGGGCGAGAAAGAGATCCTCTCCTTCTGTCCGGATCACCATTCCCGCCGCCGCCTTAGCGGTACACGACCGAACGGGAGCTTTCTTCCCTTCCTGCATGACGAGACACATGCCACAAGAACCGAATGGGTCGAATGTGTAGTGATAGCACATAGCCGGGATGATCTTACCCGTCATGGCGATGACGTCGTACAACGACACGCCGTCTCTTGCCGTGACAGATTTCCCGTCGATGCTCAACTCAATCGCTGCCGCTTCGACGTCTGGATTAGTAGCCGGCTTCAAACCCATAGTTCTTCTCCGTGAAAGGACAACCGTGACCCGTAAAACAAAACCCTGATGTTACCCTTCACTGTTCGCATCTCGCGTTTCACATTCTATCTGTCGCATTCGCCCATCACGACATCGTATGTCCCGAAGATGGTACAGGCATCTGAGATCATATACCCTCTGGCCATATGATCGAACGCGCCCATGTGCACGAACGAAGGGGCACGAATCTTCAGTCGATAGGGCTTTCCTCCCCCCGTACTGACGATGTAAAAACCCAATTCCCCTTTGTGTGCCTCTGTGCCGCAGTAGATTTCTCCCGGCGGAGCATCGAACCCCTGCGAGAAGAGCTTGAACTGTTGGATCATCGCCTCCAGGTTTGTAAAAACTCGTTCTTTCGGCGGGAGCGTCACGCTTGGAACATCCGCCATGATGGGTCCCTCCTGCATCTGCTCCAGACATTGTCGAATGATCTTGACGCTTTCGTAGAGCTCCATCACCCGAATCCAGTAGCGATCGTACGTATCCCCGTTTTTTCCGACCGGCACGCTGAACTCGCACTTTGGATACGCGCTATAGGGCTCGTATTTGCGAAGATCGTAGTCCACGCCGGACCCACGAAGAACCGGTCCGCTCAGTCCAAAACTGACCGCATCTTCGGCGGAGATCACGGCGACCCCCTTGGTGCGCCCAAGCCAAATGCGGTTTCGTTCGAGAAACACTTGATATTCGTCGATCTTCGGTGGGAAATAATCCAGGAACTGTTTGAGCTTGTCGATCAATGAGGGAGTCAGGTCCCGCTCAACCCCACCGATCCGGTACCAGCTCGTTGTGAGACGAGCTCCACACAGCTCGTCGAACCAATCGAGCAGGATTTCCCGATCCCGAAAACAGTAAAAAAAGACGGTCATGGCCCCGATGTCAAGCGCCTGGGCGCTCAGCCAAAATTGGTGCCCAATGATGCGCTGAACCTCCGCAACGAGTGTCCGAAGATATTCCGCCCGCTCTGGGACTTGTAAATTCAAGAGTTTTTCGACAGCACGACAATAGGCAAAGTTGTTGTACATCGCGCAGACATAGTCGAGCCGATCCGTATGAGGAATGAACTGATGATACGTGCCGTCTTCGGCAAGTTTTTCTACTCCCCGGTGGAGATATCCCATCACCGGTGTAGATTTCACTAACCGCTCCCCTTCCAGCTCTAGAATCACTTTCAGCACCCCATGGGTGCTGGGGTGTTGTGGCCCCATATTGAGCAAAAGCTCTTCAGTTCGTAAGGTCGGAAGCGTCTCGCTTTCCGGGTGTTCCGGGTTGACTATTTTATAAACGGTGGTTCGTTGGTCTTCGAATGCCATGCTAGCGGAGCATCCTATCGTGGAACTTCGTCCAGAAAATCAAACGTATCACGCCAACCTTTGCCCCGAAGTGGAAAATCTTTACGCAACGGGTAGCCTTCGGTATAGTCATCAGGCATTAAAATCCGGCGAAGATCGGGATGATTTCGAAACCGGATACCCATCATGTCGAACACTTCACGTTCCATGAAGTCGGCACCTTTCCAAAGATCCGTCAAGGAATCGACGACGCAATCCGATTCAGGCACCCGCGTCTTAAGTCGAATGCGATGCCGCTTCCGAATCGAGTAGAACTCCCACACGACTTCGAATCGCTCTTCGTCGTCAGGCCAATCCACGGAGCTCACATGGACGATGTAATCGAAATCCATTCCGGGATCGTTGCGCAAAAACTGAGCAACTTCACGGAGTTTGTCACGCGAGACAGTCACCGCTACATCGCCTCGCCACTCAGCCAAGCCGGTGACTCCGACCGAAAACGTTTGCTGAATTCGCTGGAGCAGTGGATGCATAACGACGCGTCAGATCTTCAGACTGGCCTTGACCTGCTCCGGTTGAGTCACAAACACACGCTTTTGCATAATGCGCTCTTGCAGTTTTAGGATCCCGTCCAAGAGCGCCTCTGGAGTCGGGGGGCAACCGGGCACATAAATGTCAACGGGAATAAATCGGTCGACTCCCTGCACGACACTGTAACTATCATAGATGTTCCCTGAGGTGGCACAGGAGCCCATCGCAATCACGTATTTGGGTTCCGGCATTTGATCGTAAATCTTTCGAATGACCGGCGCCATGCGTCGGCACACAGTTCCGGCGACGATCATCAGATCCGACTGCCGCGGTGAACCACGAAACACTCCTGCCCCGAACCGATCCATGTCGTATCGAGAAGAAACGGCCGCCATCATTTCGATGGCGCAGCAGGCAAGCCCGAAGGTCATTGGCCAGAGAGAGCCCTTCCTCGCCCAGTTCACGGCCTTTTCAAGAGACCCCGTGATGACATCCGGAGTCCCGTCTTTCTCATGCCGCCCCAGTTGAATCAGTCCCATACAACCCTCAGTCCCACTCCAACGCGCCTTTTCGCCAGGCATACACGTAGGCCACGATGAACAGTCCAATAAAAATAATCATTTCGATCAACCCAATCACCCCGATCTTGGTGAATACGACCGCCCACGGGTAGAGGAAGATCACTTCAATGTCGAAGATGACGAACAACATCGCAAAAATGTAATACCTGACGGGGAACGGCATACGGGCGTCGGAAAATGGTTCGGCCCCACATTCGTAGGTCGATAATTTTTCCGGTTCCGGATACCTGGGCTGCACAAAATAACTGACCAGCAAGGTCACAACCCCAAAGGCTAATGTGACAAAGATAAAGAGAAAGACCGGGAAAAACTTCGTCAGATATTCAACAAGAACTTCGGTTCCGGTCATTTAGTTTTCTCTCACAAAGTATTGACCTGGAAAGGGTATTATAGATCTGATGCATGAAATCTTAGTGCCCCGGTCTCAGGGATAGCAAGCGAACAAAGGACCTAATTCCGGCAGGACCCGAAAGCCCTAGGTATGGTGGTCAGAGAGCGGAGAGTAGGTTGAGTGGTTCGGTTCTTGTTGCAACTCACGATCAGGCATCAAGCGTCTCATCTCTTTCGATTTGTTCGTCACCCCACAAGAGGATGATCCGGCCTGTGAACTCTCCCATTCCGATTCGAGAGGAGAAAACACCTTGACCTTCCGTCGCCGATGGATTTGTGTATCGATTCGTTCCTTCTGACGGAAGCCCCTGGAGAGAGGTTGATCTTTTTTTTCATCACCATTCATCGGTCAGTTACTCTCCCCGGATAGAGATATTGAGTATAGGACACCACGTTACCATCGGAAAGAACGGTCCGTCAAACTCCTACCAATCAGCTCAAATTCTTGACAATACCTTGACAATACAGTGTCTTTTGCTATGTTTTTTCAAGTAATACTAGCCTCAGAAGGAATCAACCTATGAAAACCTTGGCGTCCCTTGTCTTAGTCCTGTGTTTAGGAATCGGCGTCTCCATCGACGGAGCACTAGCACAGACACCGGAGATTGATTCCATTCGGTTTTCAGAAACTGCGCTCGCATTTTCCAGTGGCGCCATCCAGAAAACTTCCCCGATCGACGGAACCGTAAACTTGATAACAGGTGACAATCAGTCAACGGGCAATCGAATGCTTCTCGGGAAGCGAGATTCTCTCTATCTCAAACTGAACAACCCCGCTGAAGTAGCAGTGGGCGATCTCTTCACTGTCTACCGGCGGGTTCGAAAGGTGTTCCATCCTGTGACTAAGGAATACCTCGGTTTTGTCATGAATCGTTCGGCGGTCGTGAAGGTGACTGCCGCCGACCATGCTCTCACGACTGTGGAGGCCGTGCTCAGCTACGCACCGATTTCCCCCGGGGACCCTGTTATGCGTTTTGTGGCTCCAGTTCCAGACACCGTGACGAGTTTTGCGTCGAAGACCTCTGACCTCGAGGGTATGATCGTTGAACTCCAGGCCGACCGGACGATGACGCTGGTTTCACAGTCAAATGTTGTGTACCTGGATCAAGGGAGGGAGGATGGACTAAAGACCGGCGACCTCCTCGATATCCACCGTCACAGCCCCGGGCTCCCTCCACGAAAGATCGGCCAACTCAAAGTGCTGTCGGTGGAATCTCACACGGCAGCCGCCATTGTTCTTAAGGCCAACACTCGTGTCATCAAAGGAGACCGGTTCAAGCTCGTTGGATACACCGCACCCCTCACTCACCCGCTGGGAGCAACCTCGGAGTTGCCCGCGACTCATGCCGGTCAAACGGTCCCGGCAGATCTAGTATCCAGCAAGTTAAAAATACAGGATGCATCAGGACAAAGCCGACTCAATCTTGGGGATTTAGCGAAGTTCTTGCACTACGACTCCGGGGATGCGGCTATTAAGGTTGAAAATTACAACGTGCTCGATCAGTTGATTGAATACCTGCGCACCAGCGGGGACATGAGGATGATCCGAATCGAAGGTCATACGGATAACGTGGAGATCGGCCCTTCGCTCAAGTCGCGGTATCCAAGCAATTGGGAACTGTCCAAAGTGCGCGCAAACGGCGTCCTCCGCTATCTCGTAGAAAAGGGCGGTGTGGAACCGGAGCGGATCACTGCGGTGGGACTCGGTGACACCAAACCGACTGCCTCTAATACGGTGGAGGAGGGCCGCACGAGGAATCGCCGCGTGGAAATTCTTCTCTATACCTCTGATGCTCCAGCACTTAAACCTGACGTGCAGACTCAAGTGCAAAGGCTCGAACACAATCCTTCGAGTTTAAGTGCACGTGAAAATAACGACCAACCGACCTTCCCGCCTGCTGCTTCAGACACAGCTGGTTCCTCTGGCCGAGGGATCTTGTCAGTCGGCGATTCTTCCCAGGTTCCTGCGAAGGATGGATCAGGTGCCGTCGATAACCCCGAGGCAAGTGGCACTACGCCAACAACCAACAACAAACAGGATACCCCTCCTCAGCTGTCACCCGCCGGAACTCCAACGGAATAGCATCGGACTAGGCCGGAGTGCATTGGTATTTTGATTCTCCTCTCAACGACCTTGTCCAACCAGTACCTTCCTGCCTGAGGGCGCTGATGTGTCCGGTGTCCTTCGCATTTCCAGACTGTTAGAATGTGACATGGCTTCCGATGAGACCTCGACCCTTCCTCATCGAATGGAGGTACTCTATGCAGACGTTGTCCTGCCTCGCCATATCGCGAAGGCCTTCACCTATCGCGTCCCTCCCACCTTAGCCCAGTCCATAGTAATAGGGCGTCGTGTCCTTGTGCCGTTTGGACGTACGGTGCTGGAAGGAGTCGTCATCTCTCTGAGTAATCACCTTGCGGCCGAGATAAAGTCTGCTTCCATTAGAGAAATCCGCTCTCTAGATCACGATGGGCAAGCTTCTACACTGCCTCCGGCGTTGTTCGAACTATCCCGCAAGATCGCAGAATATTACGTCGCACCTTGGGGCCAGTGTCTTCGGCTCATATTCTCGATGGCACCGCAAAAAACTTCCCGCGCGCGATACGTGGCCACTCCGCAGGGTCGCGCGGCCTTGGAAGCCGGCCTTTGTCCAGACTATTTGAAGCCGACTCTCGACCGAATAGCCCGACGAACTCCAGGAATCCTGTCCTCGACACTTCAATCAACTCGACAGGGAAACGTGGCGCGGGGGATCGATGCTCTCATCAACAAGTCATGGATAGCGCTCCTACCTATGAACAACGACCACATAGACTTCCAAAAGCCGCGTAGAAGACGCACCTTGGACGAGCATGATCGCCAAACGTCCGTGGACGGCATTCGGCCCACTGAAACGCTGCCGGAGGTCGACTCCTCATGGAAAACGCACGTCGCGCACTGCCTTCACAGCAACCACATGAGGAAACTCGTGCTCCATGCTCCGTGGGAACACCGACTCAGTCGGCTTGTCGATGCCATTCAGCAGACGCACTCAATGAAACGATCCGCCATAGTTCTCACCGGTGGGATCTCGAAAACCACGTGGTTGAAACAATCGCTCTCAAAACTCACGGGCCTCCAAATTATCCTCGCACGTCCATCTTCAGAATTGGATCAATGGCAACCGAGTCAAGGACAGGTTCCCTCGATAGTCGTAGGAACCCGTTCAGCCATATTTTCGCCTCTTAAATCGATCGGGCTGATCTGGGTGGAAGGAGAAGAGGATCCTGCCCTGAAAGAACCTCAGGAGCCTCGTTATCATGCCAGAGAGGTGGCTCACTTGAGAGCTGAGAGCGAACGGGCACTCGTTGTACTGGCCTCGGATCACCCATCTCTTGAATCGAGGTTCGATACCGACGCTGAGATCCACCACGTGCCGCAAGAAGTCGCTCTTCAACCTACGATTGATCTCGTTGATCTCCGCAACGAGCCAGCAGGAACTCTCTTCAGCCACAAACTCATCCGGGCAATGCACGATGCCTTACAGAACCATGCTAAGATTCTGCTCTTCCTCAATAGGAAAGGTTATGCCGGGACCTTGGTTTGTCGAGACTGTGGCTGGGTCTCTCGTTGCGATTCCTGTATTGTGCCGCTTACCTATTATCGTGAAGCCGGCAGGCTGACGTGCCGCTACTGTGGTAAGGTAGATCGGTTGCCGGATCACTGCCCGTTGTGCCGTACTCCTCATAATATGAGTCCTGTGGGATACGGCACCGAACGTGTTGAAGTCGAAGCTCGTCGCTTATTCCCACAGGCTAAAATCGCCCGGCTCGATCGCGACACACTCCGACATTCAGCATCGGCGCGGGCTCTATGGGAAGGGGCCAAGTCTGGCACATGGGATATTCTCATTGGTACCCAAGCGCTGTTTCGCCGGGGGCCACTACCCCGCTACGGCCTGGTGGGAGTCCTTCACGCAGATTCCGGACTGCACGTCTCGGAATTTCGTGCAGCAGAGCGCACTTATCACCTGCTGGTTGATGCGGCCAACCTGACATGTCCGGCGTCTACCGGAGGGCGAGTCATCGTACAGACGCGCCTTCCTACACATCATGCTGTACAGGCTTTGATCTCAGGAGATCCCAATCAATTCTACAATGAAGAATTCGCTGCACGCCGGCTTCTTCATTATCCGCCTGTCTGCCACTTGGCTGATCTCTCGGTCACCGGGAAAGACCTTAGGATTGTCGAAGAGGCCGCTAAGCGATGGGGTGCGGACCTTGAACAGAATGCCCGTGATCAAGATCCTCTAACTGTTTTAGGGCCGGTGCCGGCAATACGCAGACGTTCAAAAGACCACCAGCAGTATCGCATCTTGGTAAAAGGAACTGCTCTCACCGCCCTAAGCCGACGGATCCATGATTCCGTCCAGAAAATGGAGCGAGAGTACCGCAAGGGGCGGATCAAATTCGTCGTCGACATAGACCCGATCGAGAATGGATAAGGCTAGATGCCTTTCTTCTTCTTTTTTTTCGCCCCAGAAGTCGGCACTGTCGCAACTTGCTCCACGGGTGGAGCCGGACCCAGCTTACGTGCTCGTTTGAACAGGCCGTAGGAAAACGAAATCCAAAACACAGCTGAGAAGAGACCCAGCACGACTGCTGAAAGGATCGTTCCCATCTCAGATTCGGGAAGTGATTCTCCCTGGCCCCTGAGTTGAATCATCAACACCAACGGCCAGGCAAAGCTTTCCAGGCCGAGCAACAAGGTGGACCATGCCCATAGTTCCGTGATTGACTCCGTCCTGAACCATAAGAACAGCCCCACGGTCAGAGCCCATCCAACCACGATGACTGGAGAGACGGTTCCCCCCCATATGAGCCAGAACCCGACTGCGGCAACTAGAGTTCCCAGGGACAGGTTGAGAAATATCATGAAGGGCATGACCCAGGCATGGAATCCGGAGTCTGACGGGACCATGCCCTGATGTCAATGCGAAGAACGTTGAGCGTTGCGCGGCGAGTTGCCTAGATGGTCAGTTCGGCAGCAACCGCATCAAGCAGAACTTTCAGTTCGAATGGCTTTTGAAGCGTCCGCCTGGCTCCAAGCATTTTTGCGACGTCCAAGAAATTGGGGATGCCGACCATATCACTTCCCCCTGTCATCGCAATGATACGACTATCGGGAAACTCCTGGCGGAGCGTCATGATGGTCTCTAATCCGTCTTGGTCCGGCATGAGAATATCCATGATGACAAGATCCGTCGGCCTAACCCGATACCGGTCAAGGCCCTCTTTCCCGTCTCGAGCCTCTTCGACCTCGTAGCCGGCCTGCTCCAACGTCTCCCGGATGAGCTGACGAACTTGGTCCTGATCATCAACCACGAGGACCGACGGCATCCGACACCTCAATCGACACCCCCAATGGTTCCGGGCCGGAGTTGGCCGGCGCACTCGTAGATTTCGGATCGGTGGGAGACTGGTCCAATGCTCGGCGGATGGCATACGCCAGTTCATGCAACGTAAGCGGTTTTAGGAGGTATTCCGCAACGCCCTGGCAACAGGCGTCATCCAGACCAGGTACACCATTTGACCCGCTGCAGAGGATAACCGGGAGATCCGGTCGAAGTCGCCGACATTCTCGAGCGAGACGATCCCCACTCATGCCGGGCATTGTTCGATCGGTAATCAGCAAGTCGAACCGTTTGGGCTCGACTTGAAAGACTTCCAATGCTTCGGCAGCGGTCCGGCATACCACCGGATAGTAGCCGAGGGATTCCAACACCTCTCTTCCCAGTCGAACAACGGAGTCTTCGTCGTCGACGAATAGGATACATTCGTGTCCGTGGGGAAGCGGATCGTCCTCCTGAATCGTCGATGGAGCACAAGTCGGGAGAGTGGGGAGGTAGATCGATATTGTCGTACCGGCGCCAATTTGACTCTCAACCATCATGGTACCGCCATGCGCCGTGACGATGTCGTAGACGATCGCTAGTCCCACATCCTGCCTCTCGCTGCCGGTCTTGGACGTCAATAATGAGCTGAACAATCGACCGACTCTCTCAGGATCCATACCCTCGCTTGTATCCCGAACGCTCAAGCAGACATACCGTCCAGCGAGGAGTCGACCGGATGGCATGATCTGATCCGTGACAAACTCCCGGTTCTGAAGCTGAACATCGAGGATTCCTCCTGTGTTCTGCACCGCACGAATGGCGTTATCGACCAGGTTGAAAATCATCTCATGCATCTGCACGGCATTGGCCGAAATAGGGTTGGTCGCCTGTGCAATCTGCGCTCGGAGTTCAATCCACAAGGGGATCGTCGGACGAAGGAATCGGAGGGATTCTTTCGCCAAGGAATGGAGGACCAGCGGGCATCGACCTTGTTCATTTTGACCACCGAAGGCCAGCAACTGCTGGATCAGCTCCCGGGATTTTTTCGCCGCAGCGATGACTTGCCTAATATGGCGATGTGCCTTGGTCTCAGCCGGAATCAACGGAAGCGCCAACTCACTGAAACCGAGTACGGCCGTGAGACCGTTATTCAACTCGTGAGCGATACCACCGGCAAAGGTGCCGATCGCTTCCATCCTCGCCGTCTCGCGCCGCCGGGCCTCGACGTTCTTATGATGGGTCACATCGACGACCGTCCCGAGTGTGCGGACCGGCTGCTTCGAGGAACCATCCCCGTCAAACGACGTCAAAGAACGAAGACTCATGTGCCGCATGGCGCCGTCTGGTCTGACGAGACGGAACTCGATCTCATACCGGCCATTGCCTGTCGCAGCATCGGCTCGTTGGACCGTAGAGACACGGTCCCGATCATCGGGATGAACGAGTTCGAGATAGCGTTGCCATGAAGCCGGCTCATCGATATCGACGCCGTAGATGTCCCGGAGGATCGGTGACCAAGAAAGGGAATCAGTCCGGTGGTCCTGTTCAAAGAACCCGACCTGTCCTATCTGTACGGCAAGATCAAGCCGTGTCGCGCTGTCCCGGAGCGCCTGTTCGGCTTGCCGACGAACTGCAAGATCTTCATACTGGGTCCTATCAGACGCTTCTGTGACCTGCCCAAGTTGTGACACTTCGTTCATCGTCCAAACGACCGACGTCACACGCCCCAGACGGTCTTTCACCGGTGACAGCGATACGTCATTCCAAAATGAGGTGCCGTTCTTGCGGTAATGGCACAACCGCACACGACAGGCCCATCCATCTTGGAGGGCCATCGCAAGTTTTTCCATCGAGGCTCGATCTGTATCCGGTCCGGTCAAGATCGACGTCGCTTGACCGATCACCTCCTGCTCGGCATAGCCGGTCAGCGACAGGAAGGCCGGATTTACATAGACGATGGGATGATGGGACAACGTGGCATCCGTCACGAGCACGCTACAATTGGTCGCTGCGATGACGGTTGAATTCAGGACGTTCTCTTGGCGTTGTCGAATCAGTACCCATAGCAAGAAACTGAGGGACAGGAGCAACCCTAGGAAGAGACCAGCAGTCATGCGGGACAACCTCCTGGCGGGCACACGGAGTAGTTAAGAATACGAATAATTTGAGGTCAATCTACATGAAGCGCAAGGGGAGAGCCCAGGTATGAAGGATAGCCACAAAGTTAGATTTTTGCACCTAAAAGCGGTAGAGCCGAATGTTGTCGTTCATCCTTGTCGTTTCACAAAAAAGGCGGCCGCCTGCGCGCGCCGAGTGATGCGAAGCTTCTGAAAGACGTTTGCCAAGTAGTTCTTGACGGTCTTGTCGCTGAGTGCGAGCGCGACGGCGATTTCCTTGTTGGTCTTTCCCTCGGCAACCAGCGCGACGACTCGTTCTTCCTGAGAGGACAGTTGATCGGTACCAGGGGTCGCAGGCAGATCGTGAAGCCCTCTCAACCACCGCAGAGCCCGTTCGGTCACGCTGGAATCCAAAATCGATTGGCCGTTGGCAACCGAGCGGATGGCTTCCAGCAATGCGGGTGAATCGATTTCTTTGAGGACATAGCCATGAGCGCCGGCGAGCACTGCGGCGAGGACGGAGTCGTCGTCGGCGTACGACGTCAGGAAAATGACCCGTGTTCCCGACTGCGTCCCGAGAATTTCGCGACAGGCATCGACACCAGACCCGTCCGGCAGTCGGACATCCATCAAAATCACGTCAGGCTTCAACCTCTGCGCTTGCTGGATCGCATCCTCCATGGTACCCGCTTCCCCTACAACGGTGACGCCCTGGGTTTGGCCGAGCACCGTCCGCAATCCCACGCGAACGACCTCATGATCGTCGACAAGCAGTACTCGAATGGTTTGAGCTTTAGTGGTGAGCATAATGAGTATCCTTTGGAAGATCGAGTGAGATTCTCGTCCCCCTTTCAGGTTTCGACTGGATGGCGAACAAGCCGCGGACTTTTTGAGCTCGTGCCGCCATGTTGACTAACCCATGACCCACTCCCTGAACCGAGCGTGTATTAAACCCAACGCCGTCATCCGTCACGGCGAGACGATCTGAACGGATGAGATCCCGAAGCGATACAGTGATCTGTTTGGCGCGGCTGTGGCGCAGCGCATTACTCAACCCTTCCCGTACGATATTGATGATATGGAGCGCCTGTTCGGTGGAAAGCCGCTGTGCCGCCGCGTCGTCGATCCTCACCCGGCATCTGGCGGAAGAGGAAAGGGACATCGTCTCGACCATGGTCCGCAGAGCGGTCGAGAAGTCTCCACCCTGCATCACTTGGGATTCGAGTCCGGCAATGAAATTCCGGACCTCCGTCATGACTTGGTTGAGCTGCCCAATGGCTTGATCCAGTGTCGCCACGAATTTCTCCGCCACATGATCTTGTTGATTCCTGATCAGTGGTTTACACCCTTCTAACCCGAGCCCGACGGCATACAAGGACTGGAGAATGCCGTCGTGGAGGTCTTGACTGATCCGTTCCCGTTCTTGAAGCGCCGCGCTCAAGTCTCGCTCGCGCTGCAGGAGTATCTCTTCCATTCGCTTACGCTCGGTGATATCAGTCGCGGCTCCGAGCACCATATGGACCCGGCCGTGGTCATCAAAAATCGGCCTCTTGACCGTCTGTAACCAGCGCATCCTTCCCCCTGCATCGGTGATCCTCTCCTCCGGGATGAACCGATCTCTCCCGGAATGAATCACCTCAAGATCGCTCTGCCGAAAGGACTCCACCTCTTCCACATTGGCGTTGAAGTCGGCATCCGATTTCCCGATTAAATTTTCCACAGTAGTACCGTACCAATCGGCCACAGCCTTGTTGGCCATGGTAAAACGGCCGTCACGATCCTTGGCAAAAATGAGGTCGGGGTCTGTGTCAATGACCTGTCGCAAGAACGTATGGGAACGGTGAAGCTCGGCTTCCGCTCGCTTGCGTTCTCCAATATCCCGTAAGATCATACAGCCGTACTCTTTCCCCTCATACTGCAGATAATTGACGGTCACATCCGTTTCCAAGATGCATCCGGTTCGTGACCAAAACGTCGCTTCGAACGCCAGCGCTCCCTGCTCCTTTACGTGACTCCAATGCTCCGGCCATCGTTCCACAGGGAAGTTAGGATCGATGTCGTGCACGGTCATGATCATCAGGTCCTGGTGCGTATACCCCAACATCCGGCATGCGGTTTCATTGACGTTGAATATTCGACCGGTCTGGTCGACCCATAAAATTGCCTCCACTGCTTGATCCACCGAGAACTGCGTCCGCCGTAGCGCTCGTTCCATGCGTTTGCGCTCCGTGATATCGTCTCCGACCGTCACAGCGCATTGCTTGCCGTTCAGCATGATCAGTTCGGACGACAACAGGCACTGCCGGACCTCGCCGCTTCCGCTGCGCAGCTTCACCTCCACGTTGCGGACCGACCCCTCACGTTTCAACAGTTCCAGGTACCGGCTCCGTTCCTCCATAGAATGCCAGAGTCTTATTTGTGACGTGGTCTGTCCCACAACCTCTTCGCTGTGATATTCAAACATTCGGCACGCAGCGTCATTGGCATCCACCACTCGACCGGAGTCCAACTCACTAATGACGACCGGATGGGGACTTGCCTTGAACGCCTTGGCGAAACGCTCCTCGCTGATGCGAAGCGCTTCCTCGGCTCGCTTGCGGTCCGTGATGTCGTTAGCGACGGTAACAACACATAGTGTTCCCTTGAGCTCCGCGAGATCAGCGGAGGCTAGAAAGTAACGCACCGCACCCGATTTGGTCTTTAGCGCAAACTCCATGTTGCGCACCCGCTGCCCAGCTTTTAAGCGCTCGATGACCCGCACTCTATCTTCGAGATTCGGCCAAATACCCAACATCAACGTGGTGTTCCCGATCACTTCCTCTCGACCAAAACCGAACAGTTCCAGACAGGCATCATTCACTTCGATACAACGGCCCGTGGCCATCTCCGTGATCCCGATCGGATGCGGGCTTGTGCGGAAAGCTTTGGCAAATCGCTCTTCACTATCTCTCAACGCGTTTTCTATCCGCTTCCGTTCGGTGATATCGACGGTGGCGCCGATCAAGTGGGTTAATTGCCCGTTTTGATCTCGGACAGCGTGACCCCGCACATCACCCCAGACAACGGAGCTATCCTTCTTTATGAGGCGTAGCTCGTAGTGACATGTATCGATTGCTCCGCGTTGCACCAGTTCCCAGTTCTTCATCGCGATCGGCTGATCATCCGGATGCACCAGATTCAGCCACGCAGAAGGATCCGTGGAGAGTTCTTCCGGCGTATAGCCAAAGAGAGCTTTCAGGTTCGCATCCCCGTGGTATTGACCTGTTCGGATATCCAATTCCCAGACTCCAACCTTACCGATAGCAGTGGCACGCGTATACCGTTCTTCGCTGGCCTGCAATTCAGCGGTGCGCTCAACGACTTTGCGCTCCAATTCATCGTGGACCTTTCGAAGAGCCTCTTCAGCCCGTTTCCGCTCGGTAATGTCTTGGAACGTGCCGTACGCCCGCACCGTCCGTCCGTTCACCATATCGACCTTCCCAACGACCCGTACGGCAATTCGACGCCCCTTCGCCGTGATCAATTCCAACTCGAGATCCCACGCTTCACCATGTCCCACCCCTTTTTGAAGGGCTTCGGTAATAACGGGACGACTCTCGGGTGTATAAAAGTTCACCGCCGTGTCCACCGTCGGGCTGTACAGCTCCGGCGTCGTATCATGCAATCGGTACGTTTCGTCACTCCACCAGAGATGATCGGTTAACAAATCGATCTCCCATCCTCCAATTTTACCGACGGCTTCCGTTTGAGCCATCAGGACGAGCTGTTGTCTATGGCCGGTAATATCCTCCGCAATGCCGGCGACACGATGGCCCCACCCGGCCATTTTGACTCTTCGGTCGGAAATCCAACGGATACGCCCATCTCGATCCACAATCCGGTACTCGCAGTTAAACTCAGCTTTCAACCCTCCAGAGATAAATCTGGTACGGCTGGCCTCCACTCGTGTCCGGTCCTCGGGGTGAATCGAATCGAACCACAGTGACACGCTTTGATGCCATTCTTCACGCGAGATTCCCCAGATGCGGGTAAACGCGGAATTGGTGTACACGACCGTCTCGCCGTTCGATACAAGATCCGCTATCCAGAACGCCGAACCGACTGACTCTGCGAACTGTTGGAATCGGACTTCGCTCTCGCGTAACGCCTCCTGCGTTCGCTTCCGTTCCGTAACATCTGTGGCAATGAGGCCTAGGGCAGAGAGATGGCCTGAAGCGTCGATGACCGGGAATCTCACCACGATACTGGTATGAGATCCATCCTCCTGGTGCGTCACTTCCTCGAATTCCTGTCCCCAGCCATTGAGTACCACCTGTTGATCGTGTGATTGAAACTGGGCCGCCTGCTCGGGAGAGAATAGTTCCTCATCGGTCTTCCCTATGGCTAGACCTGGAGAAAGTCTGCATACCTTGTCGAACTGTCGATTGGTATACACATAACGACCGGTGCGGTCTTTCAGAGCGGTCACATTCGGCGCGTTGTCGAAGAATTGTCGAAAGCGCTCCTCGCTCTGGCGCAGCGCTTGGGTCCGATCGTATACCTGCTGTTCCAATGTGGCGTTAAGATCGGCCAACATCTTCTCCGCCTGCTTGCGTTCAGTGATGTCGCGCATGAAACAATGGTGGCCAAGGCCACCGACGGCGACCGGTTTGCTTCTTACCATCAGGACCTGCTTAAAGAAGATGGAGCCATCTTTTCTCACAGCTCGACACTCAAACTCTGCTTTTCCTTTTTCCAGGAGCTGTTCATACGCTTGTTGGGCGATGCACAGGTCCTCTGGATGCACGGTCGGCTCCCAAGTTCGTCCGAGCAGCTCGGACGGTTCATACCCCAGCATCGCCGCATAAGGCCGGTTCACCTCCAGGTAACGGCCATCCAAGTCGACTCTGGCAATGCCCGGCATGGCCTGGGCTAAGGCCAGGTTCATTTCCCGCACACGGTCTTCGCCCCGTTTGCGCTCGGTGATATCGGAGAACAAGCCGAGGATGGCCGGCTTACCGTTCCACGTGATCCGAGCTGCCTCGACCTGAACCGGAATCGGCGTTCCATCCATCTTCAGATACATCCGGTCCGCACTATGGACGGACACTCCGCCGCTCAGCAGCCGTTTCACATTCTCACGGACTTCTTGATGATAGTCCGGATGGATACACTCAAATGTCGGCCGGTCGAGAATATCCTGAGCATCTTTCGCTCCCAGGAGGACGGCGCCCGTGTGGTTGATGTAGACCAGTTGTTCTTCACTGAAAACGAATACGCCCGATGGTGAAAGTTCGACCAAAGTCCTGTACCATTCTTCGCTCTCCCGTACCGACTCTTCCATCCGTTTGCGAGCGGTAACATCCACGTGTGAACCGAGGAGACGAATCCTTCGACCATCCGCTTCGGTCACAAACGAAGCCCGTGCTTCAATCCATCGATACCCGCCGTCCTTGTGTTTCAGTCGAAACTCCTGTCGATAGTCTTCCTCGCGACTAGAAACGTAATCTCGTACGTAGGCAAGCGCCGCATCACGATCCTCTGGGTGCAGACGCGTCGACCATGCCTCAAAAGAATCTGCAATCTCTGTCGGCTCATATCCCAACTGGCGTTTCCATTCCTCGGAAAGCACCACGTCGTTTGTTTCCGTGTTCCAGTCCCATAGTCCGGTCCCTGATGCGCGGAGGGCTTGTCGGAGCTTCTCTTGCGAGTTCCGTAGCATCGCCTCCGCGCGCTTCCGCTCGGTAATGTCGCGTGAGTTCACGATTGCACTGCAGCGCCCATCTGGGTCTCGGATGACTCGGCCGATTCCTTCGAAATTTCGCCACGAGCCGTCCTTGTGACGAAAACGAAACTCGGTGAGCTGAGGTGTTCCGGGCCACTGGATAAGCAGCCGAAATTTCTCGGTCACAGCAGGAAGATCCTCGTGATGAATAAACTCGAATGCGCTACGCCCATTCAGCTCGTGCTGAGTGTATCCCAGCAATCGCTCGACCGACGGACTTTTAAATCGGATTGTGCCGTCTAGATTGAGAACCGTGATGACATCAGAGGAATGTTCGATAAGCGCACGGAAGTGCGCTTCGCGTTGCTGTAGGGAAAGTTCCGTTTGCTTGCGATCAGTAATGTCCAAAGCCGTCCCGGACATGCGAAGCGGCTGACCGCTGCCATCACGCACGATCTCGCCGCAGCAATGAATGGTCCGTACTTCCCCATCGGGCCGAACAATTCGGCATTCTATGTCGTATGGTGCGGCCCCCGCCAACGCATCATCGATCGACGCCAAGACCCGGTCATGATCGTCCGGGAGTACGGCCGACACAAAACTGTCGAAGGTCATCTCTCGTGATTGAGGCTCATAGCCGAAGATCCGGTAGAGTTCATCCGACCATTCCACCTTGCCGCTTGCGATGTCCCAATTCCAACTCCCTAGGTGAGCAAGAGCTTGTGCAACCTGGAGGTGGCGAGTCCGTTCGTGCAGCACGCGGTCCCGTTCGGCAAGTTCACGTGCGAGATCGGCGACCTGTCTCCGCAGCAGATCCACTTCAGGACGGTGACTCGTAGGATACATGATGAGGCTCCTTGCCGCGCGACGCCGACAGTACCTCAGAAGCCAGCTCAACTCACCGCAGTGACTATGTCACGTCGCGAATGATGAATGATGATGACCGCCCAGCCCGCCAGTTCCTAAGAAATCCCCCAAGATGTGGATCAGTGTCCTATGAGAATAGGTGAAAGTCTAGATCCAAATGGCCCGGAGTCTTTAGCTGGGAAATCTACGGAAGCTGTTTAGATCGATGGTGCCGAAGGCGGGACTTGAACCCGCACGGCTTTCGCCACACGCCCCTCAAACGTGCGTGTCTGCCATTCCACCACTTCGGCCACCAAATGATTCGAAACGTCCCACGGGACGCCGACTGAAGGGAGGTATTATAGGG
>JAHBWU010000034.1 GCA_019636835.1 Nitrospira sp. | reverse complement strand
GCATCGAACTGAAAGATGTAGCCGCTCGAATTCGAAGCAAAGGTCCGACCGCCACACTCAAACGCGAGGAATTGATGGTGCTGATGTTGGATGAATACCGGAGCGAGACACGCGATTTGTTATGAATAAGCAGGTGCTTCTCATCAATATCACCCGGATGGGCGATCTCGTACAGATGGGCACCCTCTTAACACGTCTCAGGGACGAATGGCCCGGTGTGGCGGTGGACCTGGTGGTGGACCGACAGTTCGCACCGGTCGCATCCATGTTGAACGGCTTACGTGACATCATTGCCTATGACTTTCATGCTTTGATTGAGGAGAGCCGGATCTGCGCCAAAGATACCGTTGCGCTCTATCGAGAGGTCGCATCGTGGGCCGACGATTTGCACGAGCGTCGCTATGATCGCATCATCAACCTCACATTCAACCGGTCGAGTGCGCTCCTGGCAGAATATGTCGGCGCGCCTGATATCCGCGGTGCGCGGAGCGCTTGGGACGGCGGCACGGTCGTCGACAATCCATGGATGACGTACTTTATCGATATCCATCAGATCCGCCGGATCAATCGATTCAACCTCGTCGACGTCTATGCAATGGGTGGGAGCAGGGCGGGCTCGTTTGCACCGCTGTCTGTGACGGCGCCGGTCGAATGTACGGAATGGGCAAGGCGTTTTCTGTCGAGCCAGGATGGGCCGGATAACGAATGGATCGCCGTGCAGGCCGGAGCGAGCGACGTGATGAAAGCCTGGCGGCCACAGCATTTCGGCATGACACTGGCCCGCTTCAGCAAGCATTGGGACGGCGGCATTTTATTCATCGGATCGCCGTCGGAACAGGACACGATCGCCCATGTCATCCGGACGTATCGAGAGGCGGGTGGGCGCAGCGTGATCAAGAATGCCGCCGGGCAAACGACGCTGGCACAGCTCGTTGCTCTCCTGGCGGACTGTAGGTTATTGCTCACGAACGACACTGGGCCGATGCATTTGGCCGTGAGCGTGCAGATTCCGGTCATTGATCTGTCGGTCGGTCATGTGGATTTTCAGGAGACCGGGCCGTACGGGCCGGGCCATTGGGTTCTGCAGCCGGATCTCGAGTGCGCGCCCTGCGGTTTTGACCAGGTCTGCTCGCATCACGCTTGTAAGGAGCGCCTGCCGATCGATGTGGTCGCCGATGTCATGCGGCATGTGGTGGGACAGGGCCCAGTGCCTTTGACCGTGCCGGGCTATCGTTTGTATCGTTCGAGCATCGACGCGGATCAATTGGGCAGTTTTGAACTCGTCTCGGGTCACGAAGATGCAACGGTGGCCTGGTATGCGGCCTTCTGGCGCCGACGCTGGTACGAGTCGTTTACCGGCAGGCCGAGTCGGCTGCCGGTGCTGAACAGTCTTGCGCCGGACAACGGCGAGGGGGCGGCGTGTCTTCGGACGATGTTGCCGTTGCTCGACGGTCTTTGCCGACGGGCCGACCACATCGTTCGACTCACCGGGCAAACGCCGCTTCCTGTCCAAGCCATACAAGCACTGCAGCGGACACAAGCGGAGGAACGTCAGACGGTTGCTCATGCCTGCACGACGACGTGGGCCACAAGACCGCTATCTACGGCCGCGCTCCGCCTCCTGCATCAGGACGATGTGCAAGGGCTGGAGCGAATGGCGAGGCATCATGCGGCGGCGTATCATCGCTGGCGTCGCGAGACGGAGGTTGTAGCGTCCCTCCTCGCGTCCGCGCGAAAGGCATCCGCTCCGAGTTCAGTCGCACCTGTGTCGTATGTCGGTATCGAATGAGAGGAGATTGACCTATGCAGATTACGCTCGATCAAGACCACTGGGAAGTCGATGCGCCGCTGACGATGGAACATGTGCTGACGGAGGTTAGTGAACGCGCTCATGCCCGAGCTCGTATCGTCACCAAGCTGCAGCTCGACCATCGTCCGATTACGGACCGTGACTTGGACCCTGCATTTCTCGCCGAATCGGTCGTGTGTTTTCGGCAGCTGACGGCGGTGTCGCAACCGATGCCGGAGCTCATACGGGCTGCCGAAGGGTCTATGAAGAAATATGCGGAAACTCTTCGCACTGATGGCGCGGCCTTGCTCTCGCCGTTGCGATTCGGACCATTGCCGCTTTCCGTGCTCGACTCCTGGTTGGGGCAGTTGGCGGACTATCTCGAGTTTGTAGATGGGGCTTCGGCTACTATTCAGGCAGGGACCGGGGCCTCCACTCTGGCGCCTTGGGTTCAGCAGCTTTTGGAGGCACGGGTGGCTCGAGATCAGATTGGTTTGGCGGATCTCCTGGAGTACGAAATCTTGCCCCGGTTGGACGCCCAGTGGTGACGGCAGATTGGTGTCCGTTGTCGCCGGCTCAGTCTCTTCGTGCTCGATTGATGGGCTGCTCAAGTCCCTCTTGATTCAGCCGATAAGGCACCAGACCCGCTCACAGGTATGAGCTGGGCACGCGCTTCTGCACGGATGCCGGAGGCGAAGAGGCTGATCAAGTTTTTGACTCAAGGAGGAAGGGGCTATGGCAATTATCGTTAACAACAATCCCGCATCCATCTCGGCCCAGCGCAATCTGGGTGTGAGCACGGCGAGCTTGGGCCGCTCGGTTGAGCGTCTGTCGTCCGGCCTCCGCATCACCCGCGCCGCCGACGATGCTGCCGGTCTCGGATTATCCGAAACCTTGCGGGCCCACATTCGCAGCATCAACCAGGCCGTTCGGAACTCCTCGGACGGCATCAGTTTGACGCAGGTCGCCGACGGCGCGGCTGCCACGATCGGCAACTTGCTGGGCCGACTCCGCGAATTGGCGTCTCAGTCGTCCAGCGGCACGGTGGGCGCCACCGAACGGTCGTACATCGACCAGGAGTTTTTGGCTCTGCGTTCGGAAATCGACCGTATTGCGCAGGTCACGGAGTTCAACGGGCAAGCCTTGACCAGCGGCAGCACGATCAGTTTCACGATGCAGGTGGGCTTTAAGAGCGGCAGCGGCAACACATTGACGATGGACTTGAACCAGCTGACGATCTCCGCGCTGAGCCTCAGCAGCGTGAACGTGTCCACGTCAGCCAATGCGCAGAGCGCGTTGAGCAACATCGACAGCGCCATCAGCGCCGTGGCAACCGCTCGCGCCGAATATGGTTCGCTCCAGAATCGGTTCGAAGCCACGATCGCGAATTTGGAGATTTCCAGCGAGAACCTGACCGCAGCCGAATCTCGGATCCGCGATGCCGACGTCGCGTATGAGACGTCGCAGTTCACCAAGAACCAGGTGCTGGTGCAGACAGGTATCGCCGTCCTTGCGCAGGCGAATACATTGCCGCAGCAGGCGTTGGCGTTACTCCAGTAGCGGTAGACTATCGTGCCGCGCCTCCTTTTCAATGGGGGCGCGGCGTCGATAGATCGTAGGGAGGCTGCCATGATACACAGCGTTACACCGAAGGCAGATCCTCGGGTGGTACGTGTTCATGAAGAAGAACTGCCTGGTGCGGTGGGGCAGAAGCCGCGTACGAAAAAAGAGAACCAGGATCATCAGTCGAATGTTCGAACGGCAGCCGATCGCGCCATGGTCGATCAGGCGGCGGCGAAGGTCGGGGAGATGCTGGAACTTGTGGACTCGCGGCTCAAGATCCGAGTGGACGAGGAGACCGACCGAGTGGTCGTGAAAGTGGTCGAACAGGAATCCGGCGAAGTGATTCGCCAAATTCCTCCCGAAGAGTTGCTGGAGTTGGGAAAGTATCTGTCGAGCCCGAGGGGACTGCTGCTGCATGAGCGAGCATAGATCGATTACGAGGGTTGTGGGATGCCGACGGTAAGTTTTGGCGGCCTTGGGAACGGACTTGACTTTGGCCAGGTTGTCGAGCAACTGGTCAAGGCGTCGCGCATCCCCGTCGATCGGCTCAATGCCAAGAAGTCCGACTTCAATTCGAAGTCAACCGACTATGCCACGCTGAGCACGAAGTTGATCGCTCTGCAGAGCGCAGCCGACAAAATGCGGCTGCCCTCCAACTTCGATCGCTCCAGCGTGTCGGTCAGCGACTCAACCGTGCTCACAGCGACGGGGTCATCATCGGCCGTTCAAGGTAGTTACACCGTCAAGGTCACGCAACTAGCGCAATCGCACCAGATGACGAATAAGGCGACGAAAGCGGTCGCGTCCACGACGACCGACATCGTGAGCGGCGGTTCGGCGACGTTCACCTTTCGCGTCGGCAGCGGTACGAACCAGACGGTCAGTCTGAGTGCAACCGCGACAATTGAAGATCTCAGAACCGCCATCAATGACCTCGGTGCCGGCGTCACGGCCTCAGTGATCAACGCGGGGAGCGAATCGTCTCCTGCCTACCGACTGGCGCTGACCGCCGTCAGTACCGGCGCCGCTAACGCGATCACGATCGTGGCGGACAACACGGATCTGGATTTTCTGAACGGCAGCGGAACCGGAGGCACCGATACCCTGCAAGCGGCTCAAGATGCCGTGATCATCGTGGGCGATCCGAATTTAAACCCGGTGACGTTTCAGCGCAGTAGCAACACTATGACCGATGCGATTACCGGGGTGACGTTGACGCTAAACAAGACCACCGGCTCAGACACGATGTCAGTCAATGTCTCGCGGGATGTGACGGCGGTCCAAACCGGTATCAAGGATCTGGCGGCGGCCTACAACGAGGTGGTTAGGTTCATCAACGAGCGGAATACGTACGACGTTACCACCAAGAAAGGCGGAATCTTTTTCAACGAGCCGACCGTACGGACTGTGCTTGGCCAATTGAGAACAGCACTCTCCTCCGTCGTATCGGGATTGACGACCTATACGTCGGTCGGTGACATCGGCTTCAAAACGGAACGCGACGGCACGGTGACCGTCGAAGATGCCAAGCTGAGTGCAGCGCTCAGTTCGAATTACGCAGCGGTCAAGAATCTGTTCGTGACTCAAACCGGCAGCGTCGGGGTGGCGCAGCTCCTCAATGCTGCAGTGGATACATTGGATGATATTGAATCCGGGGCGCTGACGCTTCGGAAGCGTAGCCTCACCGACCAGATTTCCGACGTGACGGACGAGATTGCCCGGAAAGAGGATCTCATCGCGCAATATGAAGAGCGGCTCCGCCGTCAGTATGCCGCGCTCGATGGGCTGCTCGGACAACTGCAGAGTCAGATCGGCTTCCTTCAGACTAATTCCACGCTGATGAGAAGAAATTAAGACCGTCCAAAGAAGGGACCTATGCTCACTCAATACACGAACCAATATCAGCAGACACAGGTAATCACTTCATCCAGAGTCCAAATCGTCGTGTTGCTCTACGACGCGGCCATCCAATCGATTGAACTGGCCCGAGCCGGCATCGAGGCCCGCAATCCCAAAGAAAAAGGCCGCTTCCTCGGACGAGCCATTTCCATCATCGGAGAACTCAACAGTGTGCTCGATTTCGAACAAGGCGGTGAGATCGCGCGCTCGCTGCACCGTCTCTACGAGTACATGCTCAGTGAACTGGTCACGGCCAATGCACGCAATGATGTGCGCCATCTCGATGGCCCCCTGCGTTGCCTGACGACGCTTCGCGAGGGGTGGCGAGAAATCGCGGCGCAGCAGACTTCTATGGCAAGTGTACGATGAATTCCACAGGGGAGCATTGCCGGGCCGACATCGTGCGGCTTACGAAAGCTGCTGCGGAGGCGGCCAAGCTTGGACGATGGGACGCCGTTGCTCAATGTTATCGCGAGCGCGGTACCCTCTTGGCGGCCATGCAAACGCCGGTTCGAGAGGCGAGCGATCTGCTGAAGCTCGATGAACAGATCCGCGATCATGTGCGTGTCGTGCAAGCTGTGTTGGGGTCTCTATTGGGTGAAGCGACGGCGACCAGGCAGCGGCTTCAATGCCTACATCAGCGACTTGGGGTGCCGTCCTCGAATCTTGTGACCGTATCCCTGAAGGCGTAGCAGGGGGCAGGAACGGGTCATGACCAAGCAGGTACCCCTCGACGCGAACAGCCTATCCGATGAATTGTCTCGGGTCACGCAGGAGTTGCGACAGGCTCGAGTGGAACTGCAACATTTCCACCATCGGCTTACCGCGCTGCATCGTCTTGCCGATGCGCTTGCGTGCTCGGCTGACGAAGAAGAGATCATCAAGGTTCTGCCGAAAGGATTGCCGCCCCTGGTCGATCCCGTCGTGGTCGGGATCGCGAGATCAAATCGCGACCAAGCATGGATCTGGTCGGATGACCAGGATCGAGAACGAGAAGCGCGTGTGCGCCGGTATTTGCTCCGCAGACTCGGCCAATTCTCCGCTCGTCGTACTGGATCGCGCTCTTCTTCGCGGGTAGTCCGTTCGGGGCATCTTTATCTCGTTCCACCTCCGGCGTCGCAACAATCCATCCAAGAACAGGATTCCACCCTTGGACATGAGGTGCCTCTTGCTCTCGGACCGGAGGAGGCGGGTCTTCTCCTCGTTCAGCCGAAAGATCAAGATCACTTGACCCAACGCGAACGAGAAGCGCTCGAGACGGTCGGCGCTTTTCTGTCTCTGGCTCTGCGCCATGCCGAGAGCCATCAGCGAACGAAAGATCTCGCTCTTCGCGACCCACTCACGGAGATGCTCAATGCGCGCGCATTCGATGGAGTGTTGACGCGGGAGTTGAGTGTCGGGTTTCGCTACGGTGTGCAGACCTGCCTGTTGCTGCTGGACTTGGATTTCTTCAAGATCGTAAACGACCGTCTCGGTTACACCATCGGGGATCACGTGATCAAAACGGCAGCCGATCTGATACGGGCGACGGTGCGCGAGAGCGACATCGCCGGACGATACAGAGGCAACATATTCGCGGTCGTGCTGCCCCATACAGATAGGCATCAGGCTCGTGCCCTTGCGGAGAGGTTGCGAAATCGCATCGAACGACACCCCTTTGCGATCGAGGCCGGGCAAGTCCGTACCACGGCAAGTATCGGCTTAGCTGCAGTTCCAGATACCACCGTGGCTTCCATCGCGGAATGGATGATGATCGGCGATGCCGCCCTGAAAGATGCGAAAGCTCAAGGACGGAACCGCGTGGTTTTCCATGCCCCGAAACCGCAGGGATCAGCCTGCGCGATGGCACTGAGTTGTGCCGCATAAGGTCGAAAGTGACTTGACCATGACGTTTCCAATCACGACACCTTCATCGCCGTCAGAGCATTCCGCAGATGAACGGCGTGAATGGATCAGAATTGATGACCGTGTGCTGATGGAATATCGTTTGTTGACCGAGACGGGAACCGTCGATCCTGTCGAGGCGAGCAGTACCACTCCAGAGACGATTTCTGCAGCAGTTACGAAACCGACGGCGGATTTGCTCGCGCGCACAGGCGAGTCATTGATCGGCTCACCGGTGCTTCCATGGATCCTGAAAGTCGACTATTTGCTTGAAGTCATCCTCAATGCTTTAGCAATCAGCCAACCGTCGAGCGTCACCATGGCACGGCCGACGGATGTCAATCTGAGCGGTGGAGGAGTGGGGTTCGTCTCTCCTCGGGAATTCGCTACCGGTGATCAGCTCGCGATCAAGCTGATTCTTCCGCCGTTCATTCTCATCCAGGCACGGGCGAAAGTGATTCGGTCGGTCTCTCAGGCGGACGGACAAGGGTTTGCGATTGCCACCGAATTCGTAGACCTCAAGGCCGATGATCAGGAACATCTGATCCGCCATATTCTTCACGCACAGGCCGAACGCTTGCGTGCGCGCCGTAACCTTCCCAGCTAGGAGAAAGAATAGTTCGTCGACATACGGATGTTACTGAAGAATTCATGTGGTGCGAATTGCGGAAACCCAGAGGATGTTGATGAATCAGCTCAATATCAAAGAAATCATCGGCAACATTGAAAAACGGATCGATGATCATCGGCTTGTGAACGCAAGAATAACGAGCGAGATCAACATTCTTTCGTTAAACGCAACCATAGAGGCGGCGAGAGCCGGTGAGGCCGGGAAAGGGTTTGCCGTGGTTGCGACAGAGGTGAAAAATCTTGCCGCGCAAGCCGCCGACGCCTCCAAGGCACTCAGTTCGATACGGGAAGAAACGAGCGAATTGAATCGACGGTTCATGGACAAAGAGCACGATCGTCTATCAGAGATGGCGCAGACCCTGGTGCAGTTGATCGTACGCAATCTGTATGAACGCACCGCCGACGTGCGTTGGTGGGCGATGGATGAAGCGTTGGTCAATGGTTTGGAAGCGTTAGATGGAACTGCGCTCCAACATGCAATCGAACGACTCGGCCTGATCAATCGATTTTATTCCGTGTATCTCAACCTTGTATTGGTTGGAATCGACGGCAAAGTCATGGCCTGTTCACATCCGGAGAAGTTTCCGAGGATAATCGGGACCGACGCAACGAGAGTCTCCTGGTTCCGGAAAGCCATGGCGACGACGAACGGTGACCAGTATGTGGTCGACGATATTTGTCATGATCCACTCCATGGCGATAAATTGGTCGCCGTGTACGCCGCTGCCGTTCGGAAGGATGGAAAAACAAATGGAAAGATCATCGGCGTTTTGGGGGTGGTATTTGATTGGGAGGAGCAATCCAGCACCATTGTTCAGAGAGAACCGGCGATATCCGAAGCTTCGTGGAAACGCACCCGCGTGATGCTGCTGGATAACAAGCTGCGCGTTATCGCGGCATCCGATCATCAAGGAGTGCTTGTGCCGTTCATGCTTCAACATCAGGGACGCCAACGAGGTCATTACGTGAACGACAAACACGAAGTGATCGCGTATGCGAAAACTCTCGGCTACCAGGAATATGACGGCCTCGGATGGTATGCGGTAATCGTGCAAGGACTTCGATGATCAGTAGAGTCCAAACGGAGAAGCACCAGGTTCGTGCTGGTTCGAAGAGCGGTTCCTTTACGAGTAACAAGCAACGAATGATGAGAAACGGTGGGGAGAATATGTGGGCCGTTCGACCGAATCAAGCCGCTTGCGTCGATGCGTCGCGAAGCAGTTGTGCCAGGGCATCGGCGGTTTTCGCGAGTGCGACAGCAGCAGGAGACGATGGAGCGTGCTGAACCACCGGGACATAGGCGCGTACCGCTTGTTCCATCGCAGGGTCTTCTGGAATTTCACCCAATAAGGTTAGGTCACCGCCAACATACTCCTTGAGCAACTTCTTGAGCTGCGGTACATTGACGCGGGCACGTCCCGACACGCGATTGAGGACGAGGGATGGCTGAAAATCTCGCAGAGTGGTTTCAGCAAACGCCCGACCAGATTCGTCGGTCTTGCCCGCAACGTCCAACACCTCTTCCACACTGCTGTAGTCTCGATTCGCAAGTCCCTCCGCCATGACATCCTGCATCATGAACATCGACAAGACACGACGAATCGCCGCCAGCTTGATGAACCGGTAGAGATCCAGGACGGAGGTCGGGTCCGGTGTTGCAACCGCAACATGATGGTCGGCCATCAGAAAAAAATCGAGCGTATGATAGCTCGCTCCTGCTCCGATATCGACGATGATCACGTCCGCGCGGACATTCTGAAAATTCCGGATCAGGCGCCTTTTCTGTGCATAAGCCATGTTGGCTGTTGCCAACGTATCGCCGGTGCCGGGAATGATCCGCAAGTTCGGGTGAATAGAGAGACATTGAGCCAGATCGTCCAGGTGCTCGATTCGACGGTTGAGGAAGTCCGTCAGGGTGATCGGCGGGTTGAGGAGGCCGACCAGCACATGCGCGTCGGCACCGCCGACGTCGAGGTCTGCGAGCACCACCTGCTTCCCCTTCCGTGCCAAGACGAGCGCTAGGTTGGCCGAAACCACACTTTTCCCGACGCCACCTTTTCCGGATGCGACCGAGATCACACATGCCATTGAGTTGAGTTCCTATCGGTTTGGGTTCGGTGCACATCCTTTGTCGGTCAGTCGCTGAGAAATATGAAGGACGTCATCCATCCGAGAGGAATGGGAAGAAAATACGGTCGTAGGCCGAGATCCGTCCCTATCGGGTGCTCAAGTTTTGGAACCGCCACGCCGATACCTCAGTCGTCATGAATAATGAAGTATCTACAGCAACAGCGATCCAGGCCGAGGAGGCCACCGCACGGGAGAGGGAAATTCTGACCGTGATGGAGGTGGCTCGGTTCCTCCGGGTACCGAAGTCCACCGTCTATAAGCTCGCCCGAGTTGGTGAACTGCCAGCGTCAAAAATCGGAAAACATTGGCGCTTCCTTCGCCGTGATATCCATGAATGGATGCATGGTCGGTCTCGGCAAGGCTAGAGACCTGTGAGTTGCTGTCCGGTTCATCGGCAGAATGACTCAGCCGGCAAGGAGCCGAGGTCATGAGTAGCGGCATGATCCTACCGGCGACGGGCTTCCGGGGGACAAACCCTTCTCCACGCACGTCAGCATTCCCCACCCATGCGGTGAAGTCGGCAACGGATCGAGTCTTTGCGGCTCAGGTCGCTCGGCGAATGTGCCGATATCCGACGAAGCGTCGGGCCGTGGAAATGTTCGGATTATTTCATCATGGACAAGACCGTCGGTCATCGTCGCTGTGACGGCAGGGTAAGAACAAGGAGGCGTTATGCCAGCCGATGCAAACATGAAAATCCTCGTGGTCGATGACATGGTGACGATGAGGAGAATCGTCAAGAATATCCTGAAGCAATTGGGATTCGCCAATGTAGACGAAGCGGAAAACGGACAGGAAGCGCTCCAGAAGCTGCGGATAGACACATATGGCTTTGTCGTGTCTGACTGGAACATGCCGGTCATGACGGGCATCGACATGCTCCGTGCGATCCGAGCGGACGAGAAGCTCAAAACAACGCCCGTCTTAATGGTGACGGCCGAGGCGCAACAAAGCAACTTGATCGAGGCGGTGCAAGCAGGCGTCAGCAACTATATCGTCAAGCCGTTTACAGCCGAGACCTTGCAAGAAAAGATCGCGAAGATTTTCAAGTAGCCGTGACCAAGTAAATCCGTGCTCACACCCGAATGGAGAGGGGCCGTGCACAACCAAGAACATAAATTATACGAGGAACTCGGGGCCTTGGCCCGTTTCGTCGACAGCGCGATGAAAGCCATCTCGGCGGCCAGCCCTCAGATCATGTCCAGCAGCTCTCAGCTTCCAGCCGCTGCTTCCCATTTGAGCGACCTGAGCAAGATGACGGAGGATGGTACGCTTGAAGTTATGCGTTTGACGGAGATGATCCAAGATCATCATGGGCAGATCGCCAAAGATCTCTCCGCCGTCGGCGAGATTCTACGGGCGATGGATTGCGCGACCCTAGCGGGACGTCTGGGGAACGTGACCTCCGTTCTGGCGCAGAACGGAAAATGTCTGACGGAGATCATGACCGCCCTATCCTTCCAAGATTTGGTGGCTCAGCGGGTGAAGAAACTGGTTGCAATCCTCGACGACGTGCAGGGGAAGCTGATGGAGCTTGTTGTCGTGTTCGGATTACAGGAAAGCAGCGAGGCGACACATGACACGGGCACAGCAGGGTACATACTGAAACAACTCGAGGAATCGAAAACGACGGCTATGAAACAGAAGGTCGCCGACGACATCCTGGCTCAATTCGGGTTCAAATGAGGTGTCCGCACAATGGATATTGCGACAATACTCGGGATGGTGATCGCGTTGGGTTCCATCCTCGGGGGACAGGTGCTGGAAGGCGGCCATGTGGGTTCCATCCTGCAGCTGACCGCCTTTATCATCGTGATCGGCGGAACCGCCGGAGCGATCTGCATCCAGAATCCGCTGCCGGTCGTCATCAAGGCGGTCGGCGCCCTATCGTTGGCGTTTTCCGGATCCCATATTGACAATAAGGGAACGATCAAGCTGATCTTGGATCTCGCAAATCTCTCTCGAAAACAGGGGTTGTTAGCGCTCGAGGGAAAACTGAAAGACATCAAAGATCCCTTCATGAAGAAAGGGATTCAGTTGATCGTCGACGGCACCGAGCCGAAAGCCGTGCACGAGATTCTCGAGATCGAAGTGGAGCACCATGAGGAACAAGGCGTGATGGCGGCCAAGGTCTGGGAAGCAGCCGGAGGGTATGCCCCAACCGTCGGCATCCTCGGCGCGGTGCTGGGGTTGATTCACGTGATGGAAAATCTCGCCGATCCTTCGAAGCTGGGCAGCGGGATCGCGGTCGCGTTCGTCGCCACGATCTACGGCGTAGGCGCGGCGAACCTCTTCCTTCTTCCTCTTGCCAACAAGATCAAGCTGAAGCTGAAAGAGGAAACGGGGGCCCGCAACCTGATCATCATGGGACTTGTCGGACTTGCGCATGGCGAAAATCCTCGGTTGCTGCAGGAAAAGTTGGAGAGTGTTCTTCCACACAGCGAACGGATCAAGGAGATCAAAAAATGATGTCGTTCGTATCTCGTGAAGCGTATCTCGCCTCCGGATTCGGACGCATTGCTCTTCACGGACCACGGTTCACGTTTGACGTTTCACGATCGTAAATGGCCAAGCACAAACACGAAGAACACGAAAATCATGAGCGATGGCTGGTTTCGTATGCCGATTTCATCACCTTGCTGTTTGCATTCTTCGTCGTGATGTATTCGATCTCATCGATCAACATCGGAAAGTATCGTACCGTCAGCGAATCGATCAAGGCGGCGCTGAATCCACTCGCCAACCAGTCGGGTGCGAACCAGATAATCAACGTCGGGGAAGCAAAACCGGCGTTGCAGGGGAGGAATCCGACCGACGCCAAGGAAATCACGATTCGCCGTATCCGCCAACTGACCCAAGTCATTAAGGATAAGCAACTGAAAGACATGGTGGCGTTCGTCACCGTCGTGCAGACGATCAATGGAGACATCGTCATTACGATTCCCGATCGCCTATTGTTTAACAGTGGAGAAGCGACTGTGAGAACGGAAGCTCTTCCTTTTCTCGAAGGATTGGGCGGAGCTATCCTGGAAATGAACCGGCATGCCCGCATCGAAGGGCATACGGATAATGTTCCCATCCGGACGGCACTATTTCCTTCCAATTGGGAATTGTCGGCCGCTCGTGCGGTGATGGTTGTGCGGGTGCTGTCGGAGCTCTACGGAGTACCGGCGGATCACTTGGCGGCCGTGGGGCATGCCGATACCAGGCCCGTGACGGCCAATTCGGACGCGGAACAGAGGGCAAAGAATCGTCGAGTTGAAGTCGTCATTCTTGAACAGACCCCGGCCGCTCCGATTCTCCAGTCCAGTGAGGAATCAGAGCAATCCGGGCAATCGGCGGAGGATATGCCGCAAAACCCATCGCAGCTGGGTCAGGAGTCGTCGAAGGAGAGACGATTCCAAATGCCGTAGGTTGAGGATGTTGCAAAAGCCCCCAGCATCCTCTTGCGAGGACACTGCCGGCTCACCATCTCGGGGGCGTTCACAAACGTGCCGCACCTTATTCGGTGCGACGTGAACTTCGCGCCCGTGCGCAAACTTGACGCTCCTTCTTCGTCGCGTCGTGCACCTCATTATTCATCACGCCGTGCGCCTCAAGTCTCGATCAAAAGCAGCCGACAATATGAGCAAATGATTTCAGCGAATGGGACTTAAGACCGATGACGGACGTGCCATCGTCGCCTCAGACACATCGAATTGAAGGTCAGAACGCCAGACATCTGGCTCCAACCGGCGACATCACCATTTTCGAAGCAGGGGAGTTCAAAGAGTCGTTGATTAAGCTGTTTGCCAACGATGGATTGGTATCGTTGGACCTCAGCGGCGTCGCCAGAGTGGACACGGCGGCGATTCAGCTGATGCTGGCCGCGCGCAAGCAAGGGCGCATGTTCGTAACGGGTATCTCCGATGATCTTCAGACGAAATTGAATCAGCTGGGAGTTACCGACCCTCTGAGCGAGTGAGATGCATATCGGGGAGGACGAGACGGTGTCGGACGGCAAGTGTAATGCGCCACTGAGAGTTGCGAGAGGAGCCGCGTAAGCAGGGCTATGAGCTCTTCGGGAAACCACAATAGAAGGCTTGAGCAATGTCTTGCCGGCGATGAGACGACACTCAGCGCGCTTCTCGAGCATCAACGGGCCTGGGAGACTTTTGCGACCGAATCCATACATATGATCCCGGTATTGAAGGCTCAGATGATCGCTGTGACACAGGAGACCGAGAGAGCGGCCATGGAGTTAGTGCTTCATCTCCAAATGCTGACATCCCCGGAAAGAGCGGCGTCGTCAAAAGACGACTCGGCCAGCCTGTCCAAGGTCGTGATGGCGATGCAGTTCCAAGACATCACGCGTCAAAAGCTGGAGCATGTCGGTCTGGCGTTGGATCGGCTGAAGGCGCACCTGGAGGCTCTTTTGAAAGGGCCGGGTGACGAAGAGGCCAAGAAAGAGATTGCCGCGCTGGAACTGGTTGAGCAGCACTATACCACGGAGGAGGAACGTCGCCTGCATGCGGCTGCGTTAGGACCGGATTATGGAGAGCCGGTGCCCATGGACATGTCGAACAAAGAACCTGATTCCGTCACGCTCTTTTAGCAAGAAAGTCCATGCTATCTCAATACGATGCTGTCACCGATGTCGGAGGGTTGCCATGGGCAAGACTGCACTGATCGTCGATGATTCACCTACCATGCGGCAGATGGTGTCCTTTACGCTGACGAATGCCGGCTTTACCGTCGTCGAAGCCGAACATGGGAAAGATGCCGTGAACAAGGTGGCGGCCGGCCCGAAGATGGACATTGTCGTGACTGATCTCAATATGCCGGAGATGGACGGCATCACGCTTATCAAGGAGCTGCGCAAGATGGCCGGCTTCAAGTTTACACCGATTCTGATGCTTACGACTGAATCGGCAGTAGAGAAGAAGCAGGCCGGCAAAGAAGCAGGCGCAACCGGATGGATTGTGAAACCGTTCAACCCGGAAATCCTGCTGAAAACGATCGCGAAAGTACTTCCGACCTGATGAAGGAGAAGCTTCGCGCATATTCGGTGGAGCGTCTCATAAATGGCTGAAGACGGGAATAGTGATGAGTAATGATTTTGCACAATTTCAGGACGCGTTTTTTGAGGAGGCGGCTGAGCATCTCGCGGTCGTCGAAGAAGGGCTGCTGGAATTGGAACGACATCCGGAGGATCTTGACCTCCTCAACAAGGTCTTTCGCTCGGCCCATTCGATCAAAGGCACGGCCGGCATGTTCGGTTTCAATGCCGTGGCTCAATTCACCCACAAGATGGAGACGTTGCTCGACCTGTTGCGGAACGGGCAGAAGGCGGTTACTCCATCGATCGCAGATCTCCTCCTGAAATCAACGGATTGCTTGAAGACGTTGATCGAGTCCGTAAAAACGGGGGCAGCCGTCGACGAGGAAACGGTGCAACGACTTACGATGGACCTGGCGTCGGCGAGTGCGGCGGATTCTCAGCCGTCAGGTACCAGTGAGAAAAAGAAGGACGGTGCTCCGGTGCCGGGCCGCGGCATAACCAGGACCTACTCGATCTGCTGGACTCCTCCCGACTGGCTATTTCAGCGGGGTCTTGATCCGTTACAGATTATGAAGGAGCTGAGGTGTCTAGGGAATCTCACCAAAGTCTCGCTCGATGTCTCTCGATTACCGCACCTTGCCGATATTGATCCGGAACAATGCTATTTCTCATGGGAGTTGCAGCTCATCACTGAGAAGGATCGGCAGGTCATCGATTCCGTATTTGAATTCGTCCGCGAAGACAGCGAACTGTCGATCGAACTGATCGAGACGACGAGTGAGCCGCCGACCGCTTCAATCTCAGCGATTCCGACAGTGGAGAGCGATGGACCAAAACCAATCGGGCAAATTCTGGTGGAAAGCGGTGTGGTGTCAACCGGCGTTTTGGACCAGGCTCTCGCGCAACAAAAACGAGTCGGGGAGATCCTTGTCGAACAGAAAGCCGTCACTCCTCAACAGTTGGAACAGGCGCTGCAAAAGCAGCGGCAACAGGAATCAACAGCCCAAGCCAAGAAAACCGACACCGCATCTATTCGAGTCGATACCGCCAAGATCGACAAGCTGATCAATTTGGTCGGCGAGCTCGTCATCACTCAGTCGATGCTCAGTGACTTGGGAACCCGCTTCGAGATGAACCAGCTCCATGTGCTGCTCGAGCGGGTGGCCCAGTTGGAGCGGAACACGCGAGAAATTCAGGAACGAGTGATGAGCATCCGTATGTTGCCGATCGGAACCGCGTTCAGCCGTTTCCCTCGGTTGGTTCGTGACCTTTCGGCTAAAACGGGCAAGAAGATTCAGTTGGTGCTGTCCGGCGAAGAGACGGAACTAGACAAGACCGTGATCGAATCCATCGGCGATCCGCTCACGCACCTGATCCGAAACTCCGCCGATCATGGTTTGGAGCCGCCGGAAGAACGTCTCGACAACAACAAGCCGGAACTCGGTACGATCAGACTCAACGCCTTTCACGAAGGTGGGAGTATTTGCATTACAGTCGAGGACGACGGACGCGGCTTGAATCGCACTAAAATTCTCAGCAAAGCCGTCAAGCAACGGCTGATTTCGGAGAACGAGAAACTGACCGACGAGCAGATCTGGTCCCTTATTTTCAAGCCTGGATTTTCGACGGCTGATAAGATCACTGATGTGTCCGGAAGAGGCGTGGGCATGGACGTGGTGAAGCGCAACCTCGAAGCGTTGGGCGGCACCGTCAGTATCAAAACGGCTCCGGGAAAAGGGACTACGTTTACACTCAAACTCCCGCTCACTCTGGCTATCATCGAGGGCATGACCGTTCGGATCGGTCGCGAGACGTATATCGTTCCCTTACTATCGATTCTGGAATCAATCCAGCCGACGCGCGAAGCAGTGAAAACCGTCGTCGGCAAAGGGGAACTGATCAATGTCCGCGGGACCTTTCTATCGATGGTGCGTCTATACGACGTGTTCAATTTACAGCCGGAGCATACCGACCCGGCGAAAAGCATTCTTCTCATCCTGGAGACGGAGGGAGAGCGAGTGGCGGTGATGGTGGATGAAATTCTCGGCCAGCAGCAGGTTGTCATTAAGAGCATGGAGCAGAACTTCCGCAAGGTCGAAGGCATCGCCGGCGCCACCATTCTCGGTGACGGAACGGTCGGCTTCATTCTGGACGTGCGAGGATTATTGGAAATTGCCCGCAGAGAAATAGCGATGGCGGCATGAAGAGATTGCGAGAAACGACTCCCATCAGCGTGAATTAGAGATAGTTCGGCGAGGAGCAAGACTCCTTCCAAAGGAGGACCAATGGCAGCATCGACGACGGAAACGGCGACCAAAGAGCTCAATCAGCGGATTGGACTCACATCAGACGGCAGCCAATTTTTGACGTTCAATTTGGGCGACGAATTCTACGGAGTCGATATTCTGCGCGTGCAAGAGATCAAGGGGTATACCGCTGTCACAAAAATTCCCAACACTCCGGCCCATATCAAGGGCGTCCTCAATTTGCGGGGCACCATTGTTCCAATCGTCGAGCTCCGCACCAAATTCTCCCTGCCGACGATTGAGTACACGGCCTTCACGGTCATTATCGTCGTCGTGGTGCAGGACAAGGTGATGGGGCTTGTCGTCGATTCTGTCTCGGACGTGCTGAACATCGACGCGAAAGACATTCAGCCTCCGCCTAAATTCGGCGACAAAGTCGATGTGACATTTATCAACGGCATCGGGAAGTCCGGCGACAAACTGGTGGCATTGCTGGACATTGACCGGTTGTTACTGGATTCAGCCGTGAAAGATTCCTCAAAGGACTTGCCGGTGGCGCCTGCAGCGTAAAGAGTCGGACGGATCGCCACGTCCGGGCACGAAGCCGTCGGCCATGCCATCGCGGAAAGGGATCCCTTATGACGAAACATGAACGAAGATCCGGCCAACCGCCCGTCTCGAAACAGATGCGATCATCATCGGAGCGTCGGCAGCAAATCGCGACACGAGCGTACGAGTTGTATGCAGTCCGAGGTTACCGAGAGGGTTATGATCTCGATGACTGGCTCGATGCCGAACGAGAAATCGACCGCGCGGCATAACCTCCTTCCCTTCTTTCCGCCTATTACCGTAGTATCAATTAGTTGATTTGAGCAGGGCCTTGCATAGGGCCATATGGATTTGACGGGATGGTGCACGGCGCGTTACCCTGCCGCCCCGTGACTAATCACGGTTCTCAGACGACTCCTGAAACGAACGTCGATCCCTATCGAGGTTATAGCCTTCCATCTTCAAGTATTCTCGGTCCTTCGACCATAGGTCTTGTCGCGTTTCTTGGTTTCAACGGCTTCTACATTGTCATTTCAGGGCCCGCTTCCGTGACGATCCCACAGGTATCGGCCCTTGCAGCCTTTTGTCTCATGTTGGCGGGACTGTGCTGGTGGATCAGCAGGGGTCCAACCGAAGCTGCCCCAACTGAAGAACGATTCCGATGTCTCTTCGAAGATGCAGCGGTCGCCATGTCGATTGTCGATTCCGACAAACGGTTCGTTCATGTGAATCGTGCCTACTCTGAATTGCTTGGGTACGACACACCCGAGCTTCTCGGCAGACCCGTCACCATGGTGGCGCATCCGGAAGATATATCGGAACATCTTGTATTGTGGGACGAGGTGTTTCGTCACAACGAGTGTTCAAGTGCTCAAGACAAGCGGTACATCCGTAAAGATGGCCGTATCATCTGGGTCCGAGTGACGGCCAACCTATTTAAACCACCGGATGGCACGGCGCCTCTCGTCATGGCTGTCGTCGAAAACATCATCGAATGCAAGCAGATAGAACAGGTTCTGCGGCAAAGCGAAGCGCGATTGATCGAAGCCATTCCTCAGCAGGTCTGGACCGCCCGTCCGGACGGCACATTGGATTACGTGAACCGGCGAGTGCTGGAGTATTTTGATGTTCCGGCAGAGCGGCTGCTCGATTGGGAATGGCAGTCTGTGCTCCATCCTGACGACCTGCCTGCCTGTATGACGGCGTGGACCGCTTCTTTGCAAACCGGGGAACCCTATGAGATTGAGTTTCGTCTCAGGCAGGCGGGCACCGGCACCTACCGCTGGCATCTGACCCGCGCCCTGCCGATGAGAGATGAAGCCGGCCGGATCGTCAAGTGGATCGGGACGAACACGGACATCACTGGGAGCCGACAGGCCGAGGATGCGCTCCGAACCGCGCATGCAGAACTCGAACAGCGCGTCGTCGAGCGAACCGCGCAGCTGGCGCTGGCCAATCAATCTCTTCAGGACGAGATCGCTGAGCGGAAACACGTGGAGGAGGCGGTACGCGACAGCGAATTGCGGTACAAGCTGCTGACGGAGGCGACGTTCGACGGCATCGCCATCCACGATCGGGGGATTTTGATCGAGGTGAATGCCGGTTTGGAGCGGATATTCGGGTATGGACCGAACGAACTCATCGGCCGATCCCTCTGGGATCTCGTCGCCGACGAGTCCCACGATCTGGTCCTGGCCAATATGCAGAACGGCGTGAACGGGCCCTACGAAGCCATAGGGCGGCGCAAAGACGGCACAACCTTTTTTGGTGAAGTCGTAGTCAGATCCTGTCGCTATCGTGGGAAGGAAGTCCGATTGGTGGCGGGCCGTGACATTACCGAGCGCAAGCACTTGGAGATGGAGCGGTCTCGCCATACGGAAGAGTTGCAGCATCAGATCACCGAGCGGACTGCCGAGATTGCCAAGTTGGAATCGCAGCGGGCGCAGACGGAAAAACTGGCGGCGATGGGACGCTTAGCGGCCGGCGTCGCGCATGAAATCAATAACCCGATCGCCGGGATCAAGAACGCCTTTACGCTCGTGAAACAGGCGATAGATCCCGTCCATCCTCACGCCGAATTCGTCGACATGATCGATCGTGAGATCGCTCGCGTCGCATCCATCGTCCAGAATATGTATCAGCTCTATCGACCGGAGTCCGGCAAGGGGGAGGCGGTCGAACTTTGGACGATGATCAATGACATCGAGGCGATTTTCGCCAAGCGGCTGCAACAGCGTCGGCTCGTGCTGACGATCGACGTGGATCCTGGTCTCGACCGGTTCTGCGTGCCTCGCGGGGATTTGCTGCAAGTCCTTCTGAATCTATTGAACAATGCCATCGACTTTTCCAGCGAGGGAGGGACAATCGCGCTGACCCTCCGTGCCGAACCGGATACGATACGAATTGCCGTGTCCGACCAAGGGCCAGGCATTCCCCCAGAGCATTTCCCGCACATCTTCGACCCCTTCTTTACGACAAAGACGGGGGGAGACCAAAAAGGCATGGGGCTGGGGCTTTCGATCTCTCAGAGCCTGGTGATGGCGATGGGCGGCAAGATCGAAGTTCAGACTCAGCCGAATGACGGATCGACGTTTTCGATCATCTTGCCGCGTCATACGTCGATGGCTTGTACGCATGACCGATCAACTATCATCAAGGAGGTCGTGACCCCATGATTACTGAGGCACCACGGGTATTGCTCGCCGACGATGAAGAAACCTTCCGGCGCTCGACGGCGAGGCTTTTGGAGCAAGAAGGGTATCGTTGCGATTGCGCACAGGATTCGCAAGAAGCCGGTACGCTCTTGACGAGTCAGCATGACGCTCTCATCACCGATATTCGTATGCCGGGCAATATGCAATTCGAATTTCTCCGGGATGTCCGCACCCGGTTCCCCTCGCTTCCGATCGTGCTCGTGACCGGCTACCCCTCGGTTCAAACCGCCGTGGAAGCGCTTCGCCTGTCGTTCACGGACTATCTCCTCAAGCCGGTCGACTGGCCGGATTTGCTTCGTGCGGTGGGGAAAGCGGTGAAGAGGACCAGTCTTTTGCGTATGTCCACAGCGGTTCGAGAAGAAGCGAGTCAACTGGTTGCTTCCTTGGAGCACTTACAAGAGAACCTGCCTCGACTGGGAAGCGGGGCCAACGAACGGGAATTGGCATGGTCGCTCGACGCATTTCTTTCCCAGAGTTTCGCGCAGATGGCCATCTTGTCCTCCAGAATCCGGTCCGTTCTGACGAGCCAATTGCAAGGGGGTGCCGAGGCACCTACGGATGTTTGCCGCATGATGCAATGCCCGAGACTCGATGCGTATCGGGAAGCGCTTGAGAGTACGGTCGGCATTCTGGCGAATACCAAGCACGCGTTTCTATCCCAGGACCACGGACTGTTACGGAATAAAATCGAGCGGTTGCTCCGCGAGGATGCATGAATTCATAATCGTCGCCCATTCCCTCATGCGTTGTTCGATATCATTGCCGGTCCGGCGTCGCTCGCGGAGGGGGCGGTCGCTCTCACGAATGTAGAGATCGCGTCGGTGGTATTCTTTGAAGAACCGATGGATTTCCAAAGCAATCCTTCCCATGGTTCCCCGTTTTCTGACTGCGGGTATGTCTTCCATCGCCGCTTAAGGTTTCCCATCCGGAACCGATAGAGCATCAGTCAAGGCATAGGATCTCGGTTGAACGGACGGCTTAGCCATTTGGACAGGCAGGAGAAAGACCTGCCATTTTACGACCACTCTGGTAGCGCTCGAAACCGAGTTCGTGTGGGATTCCACGAAAACACGGATGAAGTTCGATTTATGGAGGTCACATGCTGAACGCGTTCAAGAACCTCAGCATCAGGTTGAAACTGCTGTGTGGGTTCGGGGTCATCGGATTCCTGCTTGTCATCATCGGCGGTTTATCCATCGTGGGCATGAATCGGCTGAACGGGAACGCGGAGTTTATCTATAAGACGAACTTGCTTGGGGTGACGATCATGAGTGATCTTCGCGCGCAGATGCTGCGCCGGAGCAACTTCGTCGTCTGGCACATTCTGGCGAATGATTCGGCCACAATGGCTGCGCGGGAAAAGAGCATCACCGAACTTGACAAGGACATAGAGGACCTGTTGGCAAAGTACGTCCCCCTCATCATCGTGGAAGAAGAAAAAAAGGTCTTTGCAAAATTACAAGCCGGGATACCCGAGTATATGGAAGTCCGTAAGAAAGTGTTGCAACTCAGTAAGAATTACAGCAAGGACGCTGCGGGAGAGCTTCAGAAGACCGAGCTGGCCGAGAAAATCGGCGTACTCTATGACGCGGTCGACTGGTTGGTTAAAGAAAATAATAGACAGGCGGAGGAAAGTTACCAATCCGGGCACGATCTCAGCACGAGCCTGAATTGGGGCATGGGCATACTGAACATCTGCGCGCTTCTCATCGGTGCGTTCACCGTGTGGTTTGTCTCCAGGTCGATCGTTGAGAACCTGACGAATGTGCTGGGCGCAGCGAATCAACTCCAAAACGGCAATCTGACCTACCGCTCGACGGTCACGGTACAGGACGAAATCGGAAAGCTCGCGACGGCCTTTAATCAGATGGCGACGCAGATCGAAGCCAACGTCAGAGAAGCACTCGAGTCCAAATATAAGATCGAGGCCGTCGGCAAGGCGCAGGCCGTGATCGAGTTCAATATGGACGGCACGATCTTGACGGCCAACCAGAACTTCCTCAGCTGTCTAGGCTACACATTGGATGAGATCAAAGGCCATCATCAGCGGATGTTCGCCGAACCGGCTTATGCCGCGTCGGCCGAATATCAAGCCTTCTGGGACAAGCTCAAACGGGGAGAGTTCGATGCCGGCGTCTATCGCCGGCTTGGGAAGGGAGGCAAGGAAATTTGGATTCAGGCCTCCTACAACCCGATTCTGGATGGCGATGGGAAAGTGTCCAAAATTGTCATGTTCGCCACCGATATCACCGGTCAAAAGCAAGCGCAGAGCGAGGTGGAAAAGCTCATCAAAGCTGCCGCGATGGGTAATCTCTCGGATCGGATCGATGTCGGACGATTCCAGGGTTCGGCAAAGGATCTCACGTCGAGCTTCAATCAGTTGCTCGATGCCGTCGTCACGCCGCTGCACGAAGCGCAGAGCGTCTTGACGGCGTTGGCCTCCGGTGACTTGACCAAGCAGATGACAGGCGCGTACCAAGGCGAGTTCGAGCAGATGAAGACGAGCCTCAATACGGCCATCACGCAATTGACTCAAACGGTGTCGCTCGTGCGCGAAGCGGTCGAGGCCGTTACAGCCGGAGCGGAGGAAATCAGCAAAGGCAGCGATGACCTCGCGCAACGGACCAGCCAGCAGGCCGGCGCCTTGGAGGAAACCTCCGCGTCAATGGAGGAAATGACCTCTACCGTCAAACAGAACGCAGACAATTCCAAACAAGCGAATCAGTTGGCCATCGCCGCACGCGATATCGCCAACAAGGGTGGAACGGTCACGACCAGAGCGGTCGACGCAATGGGAGAGATCAATAAGAGCAGCAAGCAAATCGCCGACATCATCACCGTCATCGACGAAATCGCCTTCCAGACCAATCTTTTGGCTTTGAATGCCGCGGTGGAAGCGGCTCGGGCCGGAGAGCATGGACGAGGCTTCGCCGTGGTGGCGGCTGAAGTGCGGAATTTAGCCCAGCGTTCCGCAACCGCCGCGAAAGAGATTAAAGGCTTGATCAGCGAGTCAATCCAACGTGTCACGGACGGGACCGAGTTGGTCAATCAGTCCGGAAAGACGCTTGAGGAGATCGTCGGATCCGTCAAACGCGTCACCGACATCATCGCTGAGATCAGTGCCGCGTCGCAGGAGCAAGCCAGTGGTATCGATCAGGTCAACAAGGCCATTATGCAGATGGATGAGGGTACCCAGCAGAATGCTGCGCTGGTCGAGGAAACAGCCTCCGCCAGCCAGTCGATGAAGGAACAGGCTAAAGAGCTGATGCGGCAAGTGGAGGTATTCAAGATTCAGCAGTCTGAAAATCGGCGGGCAGCCGAAGCGGCGAAGCGGGAGAGTGCCGCACAGAGCAAACAGCCGGCTAAGCCTGCGGTGAGTTCGTACAATCCGAAGAGCACGAAGCAGCCGTCGTTCTCCGGACGATCGGTCGAGGAGCATCAACCTGTCGGTCTCGCGGCAGGCAACGGTACGGACAGCCGCAACAAGGTGGACGAGTTCGAGGAATTCTAAAACGCTTGTCTATCCGAAGTAACCAGGCGGGCCAATGCCACCCCGGCAAACGTGTTTGTAAGGGGACGTTGTCGTGGCCATTTTGATCGTTGACGATAATCCGGTGAATGCGAAGCTCTTAGTATTGATGCTCAGAGGAGCAGGTTTTCAATCCAAGGTAGCGGAAAACGGGAGAGAAGCGCTTGCAATACTGTCCGACCAGCAGGAGATACAACTTATTATTACCGATTACATGATGCCGGAAATGGATGGGTTGGAGTTGGTGGAGAAGGTCCGAGCCTTGCCCCAATTCAGTCACATGCCCATTCTCATCGCATCAGCCTATGCGGATTTAGAGACGGTGAAACGCGCGCAGCGCGTTCGATGCGACGGCTTCCTGGTGAAGCCTATCGATAGGCAACAGTTGATCAACCGAGTCGGGGAATTGCTGCAGTCAAAGCCGCAGGTGCTGCTTGATAAATGGATCATTGTAGGAAAACTGGATGTGTCGCCGGTCGAATACGATGACCTTGTCAAAGTGTTTGCCGATCAAGTAAGTACTACCATCAAGGCAGTGGCGAAGGAACAGAGCGATTCTCATGAGCCTATTTCAGAAACTCTCAGAAAACTACTCATTGAATCGGGCGACAGTGCCTCAATGCTCGGCGCAAATCAATTCGCGCAAGTCTATTCGGCATACAAAGAGAACGGCGGTGTCATGAAGGCGCATTGCCGACAGCTCTTCCAAGCACTCCAGCAATTGGAGAGGGCGCTCACGGCTCAAATGTCGTCGGAGCCGAATGTGCCCGGAGGACAAGCGGCGGCCTGAAGAACTTCCATAGGTATAGATCGACCGGCATCAGCCATGTGCCCAGTGCCGGTGGTATTCATGTAACCCTATCAGGGCTTCTCGGTATGGGCACTTTTTGCCGATGTGTCCGGGAGGCGGGTGCGCCGACCATCAAGAATTCCCCTCAAATGACCGAAAAGATACTCGCCACCGTCGGATAGGCATCTGCGTGTTGTGCCGCCTGAGTTCAGGTCCAGATAAGGGCGTGCCGAGTGGAACTCAAGATCACATCAAAGGAATTCGATCATTTTCGCACGCTTATCTATGACGAGAGCGGAATCTCGCTCAGTCAGCAAAAGCAAAGTTTGCTGGAGTCCAGGTTGTCCAAACGCGTGCGAGAACTCGGACTCGAGACCTTTTCACAGTATTACGACAGGGTGATCGGAGATCCGACGCAGGAAGAGTTCACGCGGATGCTGGATTTGATTTCGACCAACAAGACCGATTTTTTCCGCGAGTCCAAACATTTTGATTTTCTCCGCGACGTGATATTGCCCGAGTCGATCCCGGAAAAACGGATTCGTATTTGGTCGTCAGCCTGTTCGACCGGGGAAGAACCCTACACGATCGCGATCACGCTCTTCGAGGGTGTTCAGAACCCGGGGGAATGGGATTTTAAGATTTTGGCGTCCGACCTGTCGACGCGCGTCTTAGCCAAGGCGGCATCGGGCATCTACGACGAAGAGCGATTCCAAGGCATGTCTCCGGACATGCTGAGTCGACATTTTCTTCGGGGGCGCGGCGACAGCATGGGTCGCTTCAAAGTCAAACCACACTTGGCGTCCATGATCCGCTTTCGGCGGCTCAATTTGATGAACGACGAGTTCCCCATCAGAAACCCGCTTGATTTGATCTTCTGCCGGAACGTCATGATCTATTTTGACCGTCCGACCCAAGAAACACTCGTCAATAAATTTCACCGTTACCTGAAGCCGGGCGGGTATTTGTTCATCGGACATTCCGAAAGCCTTCAATGGGTAAGCCATCCTTTCATGTCCCTGGCTCCGACGATCTATCAGAAGGAACGATGACATTCATGTCACATATTGAGACCGATCAGTTCGCCCATGTCCGACGGATGCGCGACGGTCGATTTCCTCACGAAATCGCATCCATTCTTCCAGGAGAGTTCTTCGTCAGTCGAGAACCCATGATCGTCTACACGGTGCTCGGTTCGTGTATCTCGGCCTGCATCCGAGATCCGATTATCCGAGTAGGAGGCATGAACCACTTCATGCTGCCGGAACCGAAGGAAGCGGAGCATGATTCGTGGGGTGAGTCGACGCGATATGGTTCCTTTGCGATGGAGTCCCTTATCAACGAAATCCTAAAGCGCGGCGGGATCAAAAGCCGTTTAGAGATCAAACTGTTTGGAGCGGGAAAGATCTATGACAGCCAGATCGACGTGGGCGACAAGAATGCGAAATGGGTGATTCAGTACCTGGAGAGCGAAGGCCTGTCCGTGTCGAACGCAGACCTGGGAAATGTGTTTCCACGAAAGGTCTACTACTTCACGGAGTCAGGGCGTGTGCTCTTGAAAAAAATCGAGCGGGTCAAGAATCGCACTATTTTTGAACGTGAAAATGCTTACGCAGCACGTATCCAACAGCGTGAGCAACGATCTGCAGATGACGTGACACTGTTCTGAATCGAGAACGGCGTCGCGTACATCTCATTCCGGACGAATGCAAAGGAGATTCACTTTTCGAGATGCGGGGAACCGATGAAAAAGATTCGAGTCTTGACGGTCGATGACTCGGCGTTGATGCGGCAGGTGCTGGCTGTGTTACTTGCAAAAGATCCGCAAATTGAGGTCGTCGGATCCGCTCCGGATCCGTATATCGCGCGCGAAAAAATCAAGGCGCTGAATCCCGATGTGCTTACTCTTGACGTCGAAATGCCCAAGATGGACGGTCTCACATTCTTAGAGAAGCTGATGCGAGGACATCCGATGCCGGTCGTGATGGTGAGTTCGTTGACCGAGGCCGGCTGTCAGACTACGTTCCGCGCTTTGGAGCTCGGTGCCGTGGATTTCATCACCAAACCGAAGATCGATCTCCGAGAAGGCATGGAGGATATCGCGCAGGATCTGATCGCGAAGGTCAAAGCCGCTTCAGTGGCTCGGATCAGAGGGCAGAACGGAGGAGGTAGGGTTGATCAGAAAGTAAGTCCGTCGCCGTTGCCACGCGCGTCTTCCACCGCGATGATCAAAACGACCGATACCATCATCGCGATCGGTTCATCCACCGGTGGGACGGAGGCTGTGAAGGAGATCTTGGAAAGGCTTCCGCCGCATACGCCGCCCATCCTGATCACGCAGCATATGCCGGAGCGGTTTACGAAGACTTGGGCGGATCGGCTGAACAGTCTCTGCCGGATTGCCGTCAAAGAAGCGCAGAACGGAGACAGTGTGTTGCCGGGGCATGCCTTGATTGCGCCGGGAAGCTACCACATGACACTGGTCAGAAGTGGGGCTCGATACACGGTGCACATCAACCAGGATCCGCCGGTCAACCGACATCGGCCGTCCGTGGATGTCATGTTTGCTTCAGTCGCTCGTTACGCCGGGGCCAATGCCGTCGGGGTCATCCTGACCGGGATGGGAGGCGATGGCGCTAAAGAAATGTTGACGATGAAACAGGCCGGTGCGTTCACGATCGCTCAAGATGAAGCGAGTTGTGTCGTGTTCGGCATGCCGAAGGAAGCGATCAAGGCGGGAGCCGTGGACAAAATTCTGCCGTTGGGCGATATCGCCGACGCCATACTCGCCCACGTGAGCCGCTGAGGAACCAAAAGTCTGTATGTCGATCATACAATTTCGCCTTATCTAGAGGAGGGAGCTGCCCATGTCGATGCAAACGAAAGAGCGCCCCGTTCCGAACGGTGTGATTCTTGAGATGACGGGAGATCTCACGTATGCGAATCGTGAACAATTCAAAACAGCCGTGGAGACAATTCGACAGAAGGGCTGTCGGCATCTGATTTTGAACATGGCCGAAGTCCGATTTGTGGACAGTTCCGGGCTCGGCTTGCTGGCGCTCATCGCCCAGAACTTCAAGTTGAGCCAAGGAAAAGTGAGCATGTTAAAGCCGCAAAGTTACGTTCGGGAAATCATGAGTCTGGTCAATATTCAGAAACTGATCCCTATCTACGACAATGAGCAGGATGCCTTGGCCGGACACCAGCGTGCAGCCTAGGCAGACTATCAACCGATCAGACAGAGGGATCGTTCGCCGTTGAAACGCCCACGGGTGTTCTCATCGAGTCTCATACGATGTCGACTCCAGCGACAACTTCCTGCAATGGTGTCGAGGTAGGGGTGCGTACCGTCCTGGTCGTGGATGATGAACCTACCGCGCGGGTGGCTTTGGCGGCTCGACTCAAACGGCTCGGCTATCGCGTGATCGAAGCCGGAGATGGAAAGGCCGGGTTGGAAGCGCTCCGACGCGAGCGGCCCGATCTGACCATCTTGGATTGGATGATGCCGGAAATGGACGGACCCTCTTTCTGCGAGCAGGTTCGTCGGGATCCTGAATTGCTGTCGAGTCAAGTCCTCATGATGACGAGTCATGATCAGCCTGAGCAGATCGCCGAAGGCCTGGCTCGCGGAGCCGATGACTTTCTCAGCAAGGCCGCCAGCAAGTATGAAATTATGGCCCGCGTCCAGGCCGGCATGCGCACGGCGACCTTGATCCGAAGACTCGAGGATGTGACGGAGGAAATCCGGAGAAAACAGGAAGTCCTCGAGCGGGAACTTCAATCCGCCGCGCGTTATGTGGAGTCGTTGCTCCCGGTGCCGGGAACGCTTTTGCCTGGCGTGCAGATGGTTCATAGTTATCGGCCGTCGCTCGGTTTAGGCGGCGATCTCTTCAATGTCGTGCCGTGGAGCGAGGATGTGCTGGGACTGTATTTGCTGGATGCGTCCGGCCACGGGGTATCGTCGGCATTGCGGTCCGCCTCGTTTTCAACCTTTCTGCGCAGAGACAATTTGCTGCACCATGTCGGGTCCAACGATCCTGGCGCGATTTTGACCGAAGCGAATAAGCAGTTTCCGCTGACGGAAGACGGGAATTACTTTACGATCATCTTTGCCAGGCTCGACCTCCGCGCTCGTACGCTGGCCTACGCGACGGCCGGACACAACGGGGCATTTCTGCATCGACGCTCCGGTGAGGTCTGTTGGCTGGCCAGACCCAATTTGCCGCTGGGATTCGATCAGCCGACGATCTATCTCACGGAGGAGCTTCCCGTCAGATCGGGTGATCGGTTGTACCTGTTGAGCGACGGTCTCTACGAAGTGCCGGCCTCAAACGGCGAGCTCTGGGGAGAAGATCGGCTGAAACAAACGGTTCATACGTTCGGCCATCGTCCCCTGGCGGAAGTCGTATCCGACACCATTGCGGAGGCGGTTCGATGGCAGGGGCACGAACACTTTCCGGATGATGTGGCACTGATGGGTGTCGAAATAACCATTTGACCTCGGTGGTTTAAGGAGTGAACTCATGAGCGATGACACGGTCTTTCGCATGGAGGAGGCACTTGCCCGTGTTGATCATGACCGAGAGACGTTCCAGATGATGATCGAATTGTTCATGGAGCATGGTCCGAAGGACTTGGCGGACGCTCAGACTGCCTTGGATGCCGGGAATGCCGTTGGTGTGGCGCGATCCAGTCACAAGTTGAAGGGCGCGATACTTCAGTTTTGCGCCCCGGCCGCCCTGCAGGCCTGCAAAGAACTGGAAGAGTCGGCAAAAGCAGGAAATCTGGCGCATGGTGGGCAGCTCTATGCCTTGTTGGAGCAGGAATTCGACCGTCTTCTGGCCGCACTCCGTCAGGTGCGCGACGAGGGAATTGCGGCATGAATACTCTCATGACATCGGATCATCTTCTCGTGATCGATCCCTGTCCCGACACTCAGGCGCGCATTGCCGAACAGTTGCAGGGCAGAGGGTTTTCAGTCGTTGCCGTCTCCGACCCGACCACCGCCTTGACCACGATCGACATCGCGGCACCGGACATTGTGATCACCGAACTGTTTCTTCCGGAGGCAACAGGCCTGACCTTACTAAAAGAATTGAAGGCCAGGCATGAACTCTGTCCGGTGATCGTCATGGCGAAGGATGCGCCGGATCTTATGATCGTACAGGCGCTTCGGATCGGAGCTGCAGACTATCTGCACAAGCCCGTGACTGAAGAAGAGCTGGCACATGCGTTGCAGCGCGCTCGGAATCTCCTGCCTGCTGACTTCGCGGATATCCCAGGACTCTGCCGATCGGAATATCGACTAACCGTCAATTCCGAGCCGACCCATATCCCAAGGGTGATTTCCTGGCTCGTCAAGACGACCGCTTCGACCCTGTCTCCTATCCGACGGTTGCATCTGCAGGGGGCGCTACAAGAATTGCTCTTCAACGCCATTGAACATGGCAATCTCGAAATTCACTACAAAGAAAAACAACAGGCTCTCGCAGAGGGCCAATATGAGCGGCTACTCGCTCATCGGCTCGCTCAAGCTCGGCTGAGGGATCGTCGGGTGATCATTCATGTGCTTCACGAAAAGGATGGCAACAGTCTGGTGTACCGGATCACCGACGAGGGAAAGGGCTTCAAGTGGCGTAGCCTCATGATGCGATCCCAAGAGGTCTGCGAGTCGGAAGAGAACGGGCGAGGAATGTTTTTGGCCCGATCGTTCTTTCCCTGCTTGACGTACAATGAGCTGGGCAATGAGGTGACGATCACGGTGTCGCTTGATTAACCGACGTGTAGAGGATGGCGCGGTTCGGACAAAACCTGCTAGAGAACCCGCAGGTATTCGACGGTGCTCTCGCCCTTGTTGGCATCTCGCTTCAGGATGGCCCATGCGGTCTTGGTCGTTTCATTCACGGTGACCGCGAGGCGCGCGGAGAAATAGTCCGATTTGATATCGTAAGCGCTTCTCAGTGTCCGACCGATCTCTTGAAAGCTCCCGACTCGATCGAGTTCCACTTTCGTCTTGTAGGGGCGTCCTTGGACGATCTCCATGGCGATGGTTTGGGTGACGCTTGGATCCAGCGTCTGAAGGACGATGGGATCGGCGGTGTTGATGTTCATGGGCGCTCCCCCCTCTTGCGGGAAGACCGTTACGTAGGGAGTGATCCGCTCGATGATTTCCGGCGTGAATCCTTTGATGAGCCGGAGATCTCCCAACCCCGGTAACGGACTATTCGCGGACCGATAGGGCGGCCTCAGCGATTGGTAGTAGAGACTCTCGGCACCGGCCGGCTGAGGCACTTCGTCCTGATCCATCCAATCGATAAGGGCATCGACCAGGTTTGGGCTGACCCTGATCAGTTCGAATAATCGTTTGGCTCGGAGGATCTTCTTCTTCTGTTCAATGTCGCCTCCGGAAGTCGATGCGAGGTCGTTCAAGTTAAATTTCCCTGTCTCATCCTGGATCTGCGCGGTCAGGAACCCGTCCCCGATCGCATAATTCTTGATCGGCATGGCCCAGATATCGGTCGGACCGTCGTATTTCTGACCTGTCATCCTTTCACGCAAGAGATCCTGCTGCAGCACGGCTCGGGCGGCCTGTACGGCGGCTCTGGTCAGCATGCCTGCCTTATAGTCGTCCCGAAAGGCGGCGGCGGCTCGGTACTCACGGCGTGCTTCCGCATCGAACTCAAGAATAAGGGCGGTGAGGATCGTCAACACCAACAGCGCCAAGAGCAGCGCAACACCTCGTTCGTCAGCTCTTGGCATAACTCAAGACCCGAACGGTCGCGTCGATATTGACGGGATTGTCGAATTTTGGGCGGATTTGCAGGTGGCGAACATGAAGATCGTAAGGGGCTTGGTCGATGGCCACGAGCAATGCCAACAAGTCCGGCAGTTGGATGCTTTCTAATCGGAGATCGACGGCCGTTTCCTCGTAGCCCTGCGCCAGCGATTGTACTTGCGGTTGCATGCCCGTGATGCGCTCGCGCACATGGGCGGTGGTGGCCGCTTCCTCCATGAACGTCAGCAAGGAGAAACGGCTGTCGGTTCCCGGCAAGCGGCTTTCGGTCAAGGCCAAACGGTCCTGTTTGGCGAGATAGGCTTGGCCGAGCACCGCCAGTTGAGTCAGTTCTTTCTGCTTCCGAACCTCCTGGCGTTCAAGGCGATCGAGGGTGTCCAACAAGGGATCGACGATCAGGATAAAGAGGAGGCTGAGGCCAAGCACGATGGCCCCTGCCAGCATCAGGGTGCGCTCACGCTGCGACATCTGGCGCCACCGTTCTCGAAAGCTCTGCGTCATGATTTCTCCACGGTGACGGTGATTCGAAAGACGACTTGATTGGGACCTGCGCCCACTCGGGTTTCCGTCACCGCGACATCCTTTAATTGGGGGCTCGACGCGAAGGTTTGCTTAAGTCGTTCCACGGCGTCAAAGGAAGTGGTCTCGCCCTCCATGAGAATGGTCGCTCCGTCTATGGTCAGCTCGCGCACCTTGACCATCGTTCCAGGCGGGAGTTGTTTCACGAACGTTGAAAGTGTGTGCAACACCTTGTCGTCCGCGGAATCGATGACTCCGAGCGCTTTGTCCAGGACTCCAATGCGGTATTGAGCTTGATCGATCTCTTCTCCGGGAGCGGCGCCCGGTCCAAAGAATCGCTCGTACTGGCTGTGCAGCGCGGTTTTTAGCCGAGCGACCCGTTGGTCGTGCAACATGAAGTGAATCGAGAAATTCACGATCGCCAAGACGGTAATGACCAGTCCGGCGGCGATCGCCAGGCGGCGGTTCTGTTTGGTCTCGCCGGTGTCCGGCGAGGCTGCGTCGGCGACGTCTTTGAGATCGAGCGCAAGCTCCATGGGAGTCGACTTGAATCGCCATCGCGGCCGGATGATCTTTGGGTGGATCGCCAAGCCGAATGCGATGGAAAATGCCCGTGGAGCTTCAGGTCCGAACCCCTGTCGTGGTCCGACCGGATAGAGCCCCAATTGTCGGGCGATATAGCCCCCGATCTCTTGTAGCTTGGCCCCCCCTCCGCATACCCAACAGTGCGTCAAGCGGCTGCGCTCGTTTCCCTGATGGGCCTGCAAGGTGATGCGAAGCTCTCTTAGAATCGGCTCCAACAGACCGTCCACTTGATCCACGGCCATGGTCCGTTTCCGACGTTCTGCGTCGGCGAAACTACAGGCATGCCGGACGGCCAAGGCATGCGTCAGATGGTTGCCGCCCCATAGAATCGTCCGGAGGACCAGGGGACGTCCTCCCTGTACGAGGCAGAGCGTCGTCTTCGACGCCCCGACGTCGATGATGGCCAGGTCTTGCGGGACGGCGGCTCCTTCGTCTTGTAGATATTGAGTCACGGAGAAGAGGGCCATCGCGTCGACATTGATGGCCGAGGGTTCCACATCGGCTTGAGCCAGAAACCGGAGATGCTCCGCGACCTTGTCTCTCGGCGCGGCCGTGACCAGGACATCAGAACCCTTGCTCTCGCGGAGTGTGCCTTCCGCCGTCTGTCCCGGCGGCAACACCAGGCTTCCGACCGCAAGGTCTTCGAGCGGCATCGGGACGAGATTCTCCACCTCAAAGGGAACGACTTGGGCGAGCTTGGTTGAATCCTTGAAGGGGAAGGATAGAGTCCTGACGAAAAGGTCCTGACAAGGAATCGCGGTCACCAACCGGTCTGTGCTATAGAGTCCGTTCTGCCAGAGGAATCCACGCAGCGACTTGACACGTCGAGCCGGTTCGAGATCCTCGGGGCGGGAGAACGGCATGGGATGCTGGAAGTAATCGATCGTTTCACGCCCGCTCAGGCGACGTCGGAAACGCACGGCCTTCAATCCCGTTTGTCCGATGTCCAGCCCGACACATTCGTTTACAATGGTCATGGATCCAACTTCTTCATTCGTTTCACGTCTCTGGTTTTGGGTTTCAACTAGGAGTCAATAACATCAGATAAACTGAAACTGCAACATACCCGCCATCTGAAACGTCAGCCCGTACTTTACAATGCAATCCTCGCCTGTGCCAAGGTTCCTACGATCTTGACGGTCATGGGCGTTCCCGGAGGTGGCGCGGGGAGGCCCAGTGTGCCGGCTTTCGAAGCAAATCCAGGGCCGGGGACGACCGTCACCGTGAGGTTCAATTGGCTCTGTTGCATCGGTTGCTGGATGGTGATGTGTCCTTCGCCCGTAAAGGAGCCGTCGATGCCGTCGCCCTTCAGTTGCGTCACGTCGCAGCGGAGGTCTCGGCATGCGAGTCCTGCCGAGACCTTGCTGAATGTGAGCGAGAGGGTTCGTCCGTTTCCGAGTGGGATCTGATCGATCACCAGATCCGTCGCCTCCGCCGTCCACATGCCTTCCCCTTTCATCGCAGTGAGGGTCGTCTGAGCAGAATCGATTCGATGGGAGAAATCTCCGCTGAGCGTGCCATGTGTGACGTAGCGGCGGAGGACTTTGGAAAGGTCCACTTGCTGAACCTGCCCTTTGATCGTGACGGGACCTGCCAAGGAAAGAGAGGAGGCGGTGACGGTGCCTTTGGCAAGATCTGTCGGAGAAGCGGTATCGCTCAGCTTTGCGACGACATCGAGTCCAAGCGTGCCGCCCAAGGCTTTCATGACTCCGAGTTTGGCCTGCAGCATCGTGAATTGAATCGGGGTCCAGTTCGGTTGCGACAAGGTGACGTTCCGCCATTCGAGACCTAAAGGGAGCCCCATGGTCCAATCCGCTACTCGAACCTCCATGCCGGTGGCGCGTGTGAGTTCCGCAACGACTCGCGTCTGGAGCATGCTGTACGGGAACGTCGCCATTAGGCACAACGTCAAGATGGAGATTCCCCCTACCGTCCAAGCCAGGATTTCTCGCCATGCCTCAGGCCATTTGATGGTCATGATGCGCCGATCGCCACCCATTCACGTACCGTCCATGGGGCGGCATCGGGGTATTGGAACGTCACTTCAATCAGCAAGGCCTTGGGGATTTTGGTGACCGCCGGCCATTCGTCGATCCAGATTCGGTTCTGGTCGTCGTAATATCGGACATTGAAGGACTGAACACGATCGGCCAGTTCCATCTGATCCAACGACTCATTGGTATCGGTCAGTGTATAGAGATTTCTGCGGACGAACCGAATCAGCCGATCACGTTCACGCGTGTAGACCACGCGTACAGTCTCACTTTCCTTGACGGCCGACGCGCTCAATTCTTGACTCATCGCGAGGAAGGCGAGGATGTCTGCCGGTTGCCCGTCTTGTGTTCCATTCTTTCCCACCCAAGGGTACATGGTATTGCGTTTGCTGAGGGAGATTTCCTCGGCCATGAGACGCAAAATTCTTCTGATCGCTTGTTCCTTCGCCGCATGCTCTCGTCCGGACTCCACGGCGTTCGTCGTCATGACGAGCGATCCAAAGACCATGGCGCCGACCATGCCCAGCAAGGCAACCGCCACCAAGACTTCGACGAGCGTAAAACCCGCTTCGGATTTAGAAAGTAAGACGTCCGGCGAAGACATACGTGCTGACCTCGACCGTTTCTTCCAGTTGGCCTCGCAGCCATGAGACCTTGATCCGAATTTCCCGAATCAGCTCCAGCGGGGTGGGGGCGATCGTGCGCTTCCATTTGTACCCGACCGCTCTCGGGACTGCCTGCATGGTCATTTGTGCTCCAAGCGGGATGTTTGTAAACTCTCCGGTGCTTTCACCGATGGCATATTGTCCTGAGAGTTCGGTTTCCAGGAGTTTCTCTTGGGCCAACAGCGTGGCGGCAGTCAGTTCGGACGCTCTCTCTTGGAGCTCCAAGTCGAAATTTCTGAGGCCAAGGAGAATAGGGAGTGCGATGGCCAACAAGGCGATGGCCAGTAATACTTCGAGCAGCGTGAAGCCGCCTTGATCGAACTCGGTTCGATGTACAATTTGAGTCATCGCGATCTACTGTTGAGTCGGAAACAACCCGCTCGGCTGCGCACCTGCTCCTGCTTGCTGGTTCGGTTTCAATAGAAGCCGGACTCGGTCTGGGATGATCCGGTTCAGGGGAGGGTCGAGCCGTTCGTCGCTGATCCGAATCCCTCCTGTCAATGAATCGACCGCCAGTCCCAAAAGATTATTCTTCGTATCCGTCAGGTACATCGTGACCGGCTCGATCCGTCCGTTAGCGAAGAAGGATACGTCGACTCGTCCGGAAAAACGTTTTTCTTGTCCGACGGATACTTCCGTCAATCGAATCGATTCTGGCAGTGAACGAGGCAGCTTCCATGCGGGATCGAGCGGAAGCCGTTCTTCTTTGCCCTCCACCATCATCATCCAGTAGGTGCCCTGATCCAAATCGAGGTAGAGCTTCAGCGGCTGTTGATTCGTGGTGGCCAGTCCTTGAAAGGTTCGAAGGACACCGACGAGTTTCCGTCCGGTAGAGCTCAGGTCCTCGTCAAGACTGAGCCGAGGGAAAACGACCATCACGACGACGGTCAGGAGGAACAGGACGATCAGCATTTCCAAGATGGTGAAGCCTGCGCTCTCCAATGACCGATGACCGGTGACCATGGACGTCCTATTCTTTGTCGAGGTTCCAATTGGTGATATCGGCGTTCACGCCCTCACCGCCGACCTCGCCGTCCGTCCCAAGGGAGGTGATCTCATACTCCACCTTGTACTCTCCTTTTTGGACCGGACTGAGGTACTTATATGGATTGCCCCAGGGATCTTCCGGAAGCTTCGGGAGGTACCCTCCGATTTTCCATTTCTTCGGAATCACACCGACGGAGGGCTTTTCAACGAGCGCCTTGAGGCTCTGTTCTGTAGTGGGATAGACACCGTTATCCAGTTTGTAAAGTTGCAGCGCTCCCTCGATATTTCTGATCTGGACTTTGGCCGCCGTGCGTTTGGCATCATCCGTCCTGCCCATGATCCGCGGGACGACCAGGGCCGCGAGAATGGCCAAGATGGCCACAACGACCATGATCTCGATGAATGTAAAGCCGGCGGAGTTTGCCGCTGTCCGCTGCCGCAGGCAGGCGATGAAGCGAAGCAGCCGATTGCGTTCACCGATGGTAGGCTGACACTGCTTTTCCGGATCAGTCATCATGAGTCCCCCTTTATCTCGTTTCATGTTCTTCCTCTATCGTGTTTCGGATCGTCTTTTTAGCGGACCATCTGCCCCATCTCGAAGATGGGTAACAGAATTGCGACGACGATGAAGAGGACGACGGCACCCATGGCAAGGATCATGATCGGCTCCATGAGCGAGGTCAAGCGGGCGATGACCCGCTCCACTTCCCCGTCGTATATTTGACTCACCCGGCGCAACATCTCCTCCATCTCACCGCTTTTTTCACCGACGGCGATCATATGAGTGACCAGGGCCGGAAATTCACCGCTCCGCTTTAGAGGATCGGCGATCGTTTCCCCTTCGCGGATGTTCTGCCGCGCCGTTTCGACCGTTTCTTCAAGGACCCTATTGTTCATGACGCGCCTCGAGACATCCATTGCGTCGAGCAATTGAACTCCGCTGGCCAACATTGTCGATAAGGTGCTGGTGAGTCTGGAAATCGACACCATCCGCGCGACGTCTCCGATCAATGGAGACTTTAGTATCAACCGGTCCGCCATCATGCGACCGGCTTCGGTCCGGATGAAGCGTCGCGTCATATAGAGGCCTCCGAGCACGAGCCCGACCAACACCATCCAGTAGTCGGCAAAGAACCGGCTGACCGACATCAAGGCGACCGTCGGCCATGGCAGTGCTTGTTTCTGTTGAGCGAACACGAGCGTAATCTTGGGAACGACGAACGTAATAAGGAAAAAGAGGATGACCGACCCGATCACGAGCATGATGATGGGGTAGAGCATCGCATTGGTGACTTTGTTTTTCAGGGCGAGTTGTTTCTCCAAGAATTCCGCGAGGCGGAACAGAATCTGATCCAGCGCTCCGCTGGCCTCGCCGGCTCGTACCATATGAACATAGATCGGAGAAAAATCCTTCTCGTACGTCTCCAAGACGACACTCAACGCTTTCCCCCCCCGGATTTGTTCTCGAATATCGGCGAGGAGGGCTTTGATGGATTTCTTTTCAGCTTGGTCCACCAAGACGCCGAGGGCTTCGACCAACGGGAGCCCGGCCACGAGTAACGTCGCAAACTGCCTGGTCAGCAGGGCAAGATCGGTCGAGGTGAGGGTGGTCGATCGGCCGATGGATCGCTCGGTGCGGCTGGGTATTTTTTCTTGCGATCGACTCGGCGCTTGGCCCTGCTCGACGACATCGGTCGGATAGACGCCCTCTTTCCTTAATTTGAGTCGGGCGACTTTGACGTTTTCCGCGTCGATGATCCCGGTAGCGGCTCCGCCGTCGTTTCGGTAGCCGTGGTATTGATAGACCGGCATGATCAGCAGATTCCGGACCTATCGGGCTCAGCCGACCGGTACCGGATCGTCCAAGAGGGGATCGACTGGAAGGGGCGTTCAGCGCATCCGTGCCGCATCATTCGACTTCGATTTCCTGTTGCGTGATCCGCATGACCTCTTCCAGCGTGGTATGGCCTTGAAGAACTCGCTCGGCCCCTTCCTGCTTCAACGTCACCATGCCCTTGGCGATGGCTGCCTGTCTGATCGCGGTGGAGTCGGCTTTGGTTCCGATGAGCCGCCTGATCTCGTCGTCCAGCACCATGAGCTCAAAAATACCGGTACGGCCACGATAGCCGGTTTGAGAACAGGCCGCGCAGCCCGCTCCTCGATAGAGGGCGACGTCGGCACCAGGCGCGACGTCCAAGCGACTGAGTTCTTCTTCGTTCGGACGATACGGACGCTTGCAGTCCGGACAGATCCGTCTCAGCAGCCGTTGGGCCAGGACGGCGACGACCGAAGAGGCCACCAGAAAAGGCTCGATTCCCATATCGATCAGGCGCGTGGGGGCGCTGGCGGCATCGTTGGTATGCAGGGTGGAAAACACCAGATGCCCGGTGAGAGAGGCGTGAATGGCGATCTCCGCCGTTTCACGGTCTCGAATTTCGCCGATCATGATGACGTCGGGGTCTTGCCGAAGAATCGAGCGGAGTCCGGCGGCAAACGACAAATTGATTTTCGGGTTCACTTGCATTTGCCCGATGCCGAGCAGTTGGTATTCCACCGGGTCTTCGACGGTGATGATGTTCTTGTCCGGCGCATTGATGTGGCTCAAGGCGGCATAGAGGGTGGTGGTTTTGCCGCTGCCCGTCGGACCGGTGACGAGAATAATCCCGTGGGCGA
>JAHBWU010000033.1 GCA_019636835.1 Nitrospira sp. | reverse complement strand
CTGATAGAACGCGTCCGGATAGTCAATTCCCCACCGTGTGGCATTGCCTGGACGGCATTGGTGGCGAGATTGAACAACAGCCCATGCAAGGCACGCTGGTCACCGGCGACCGGCGGAAGATCGGTTTGTAAATCGAGCATTAAGGTAATGCGTTGCCGAGGCAGACCCGATGAAAGCAGGGACAGCACCTCGTGAATGGCGTTATTGAGATTCACGGGAGCCGACCGAAGCGGCACACAAGTTTGATCCAATATCTGTCTGATGATCCCCACCATGCGGTCGACCTCCGATCGAATGACGGCAAGATGCCGCTGTGAGTTCGATAAGTGGCCGGCCTGCGCAAGCATTTGCAGATGACCGGAGAGTGCATTCAAGGGATTACCCAATTCATGCGCAACCGTCGCAGATAACTCTCCGAGAGCCGCCAAGCGCTGATTCCGTTCAACCGCGAGTCTTGCTTCAACCAGTTCGAGGTTCGCCTGCTGCAGCTCTTCGGTGGCGTCCGCCACCCGCTTTTGAAGCGTCTCGTTGAAATGTCGGATTTCCACTAGAAGGCGATCTTTTTCTAAGCCGGCTATACGCACGCAGGCGAGCATGCGATTGAACTGAGCCGTCACCTCTCGGATTTCGACGGGGCTCGGGATCGACACATCACCAGATAGATCTCCGGCCTCCACATTCCGCATAGCCACCAACAGTTGCTGAACCGGCCGATGGATCTTGATCCGGATCAGCAGCACAAACATCAACGATGTGACGAGGACGACACTGATGCCGACTGTCTTGCCCAACTCAATCTCCTGCTTGATGAGATCATCATACTCCTTAACCGAAAAGAATCCGCGCAAGGCGCCGATGACCTTGCCGTCGATCGTAATCGGGGCTGTAATGCGCCAACCGCGCTCTGTCGATGATTCATCGAGCTGCATGACGGAGCGTCCTGCTTCCACCTCGGTCCTCTCCCGAAGCCCCAACGTTCGAGGCACCGTCCTCGGATCGGTGGATAAAATGAGGGAGCTGGTTTCGGGTGTGAGTTCAAACACCGAAAGTCGCTTGATACCGCTTCGGACATCACGAACGTCGTAGATGACTTCCTGCAACTTCGTAAGGTCTCTGATTCCCCCGGTCTTTCCGATCATATCGCCGATAAACTCGGCAATACGGACAAACGCGACTTGTCGGTTCTGCGCCCCTGCCTGATCCACAATCTTGCTTTCAAGGAGCGCAAAAACGACGATCGACAATCCAACAAGCAGCGCGCCGGTGAGCGTGACCCAAACCATGATGCCATCGAACTTGAACCATGATTTGGACATCTCGCCTTGTCGACTTTTCCTTCCAACTATGACCATGCCAAAGCCATACCAATGCCTATATAACGAGGTTCGATGGCATCCGGTATAGCTTCGAGTGTTTCCGAAGTAGAAGTCGGTGAAATTGTTCGGTTGGTTGAAAGAAGTGATTTTGCTGCTCAGGAGCGAACCCTTGCCTCCTACTTCAATATCAGGCACTTTCGATCAATGACACAAAGATACACCGTGCAATCGTGATCCATGACCGATCGTGGCTTGTCGCCGACTGATTAAACAATAACCTTCCTCGTCACTGATCCACCCGCTCCACCGATGTCCAGATAATAGAGCGTAATCGCACGCTTCGCACCTTTTCTATACGCGCACATTGTGAAAAAGAGAGTCAAACCGTCTCTGGCAATCGGCGCCTTCATTGCGTACCACAAGCGGTATGAAAGCAGGCAATCGATGGGGTCGGCTGTAATCCGCGTTGTTGCCCGAAGTCTCAATGGGATGGGGAGGCAAGGATGCGAGGAAAAAACCAGCACAATCACAAAGATACTGAGTAAAGCCTCAATTCATTAAGTAGCTCATCGTGTCATTCGGCTACCTTTGGCACACTGTGTCAGTTTGCCATACTCGCTTCTCAATTTTATCCCCCTAACTTATGTAACAAAATGTCACTGCTTTGCATGTCTGGCATGCCAGGCAAACACCTTGCTAAGCATCCTACTCATGTACCGTGACTTAAGATTTCCAGATCCGCGCATGGTCGATTTAAGGACACTCTTTTAGAGAGCTATTAGGAGTTTACTCGTATGAATAAGCTCGTTCAGGTTGCCTTAACAAAACCCTATACGTTCGTGGTGTTGGCCATCCTCATTTTGGTGTTCGGAGCCCTGACCGTGGCCGAGGCACCGACAGACGTTTTCCCCAATATTCAGATGCCTGTCAGCTCCGTCGTCTGGCTCTACGATGGTCTGATGCCACAAGAGACCGAGGGCCGAGTCACGCGTGTGTTCGAACAAATGTTGACTCAGACGGTCGAAGGCATCAAGACCATCGTGAGCACTTCTTACTTCGGTCACTCCATCATAAATATTTTTCTTCAGGACGGAGTTGATCTCGCCGGCAGCGAGGCCGATATCGTGGGGATCTCGCAGACCTCCGTCAAAGCGCTGCCTCCGGATGTGGCTGCGCCCATGGTCATGCGGTTGTTCCCCTCCCAAGTGCCCGTCGCAGTTTTACAAGTTGAATCCGATGTGCAGACACCGGCGGAGCTCTACAATCTCTGCGTCATGCGGATTCGACCCATGCTCGTCACGATACCCGGCGCGATCCTGCCGCATCCCTATGGTGGCCAGGACATGCAGGTTATGATCAACGTTGATCAGGATAAACTGCTGGCCCGTAACCTCACCACGGAGGATGTGCACCAAGCCATCGAGAAACAGAATCTCGTGTTGCCAGGCGGGGACATGAAGATCAAGGAAACCGACTGGCTAGTCCTGACGAACGCATCCCCATTGAAGATTGAAGAGTTCGACGACATTCCGATCAAGCGAGACGGCAACTCCTTTATCCATCTCCGCGACGTCGCCACGGTTCGGCTTGCCGGCCGAGTACAGACGAACTCCGTGCTGGTCGACGGCAAGCAGGCCGTCATCGTGGTCGTCATGAAAAGCAGTGAGGCTTCAACCATCGATATCGTGGATGGGATCAAAAAACTGATCCCGCGCATCCAGGAGGTCGTGCCTGCCGATGTGAAAGTGAGTCTCATCAGCGATTCCTCTCAATTCGTCAGGGATGCCATCGCTGATGTGCTGCACGAAATGATCATTGCAGCCGCGCTGGTCGGCTTCATCGTGCTGCTGATGCTCGGCTCATGGCGCCCGACGGTCATCGTCCTCACCTCGATCCCGCTCTCAATCCTCTGCTCTCTCATCGGCCTCCATCTCCTGGAGGAATCGATCAATATTATGACTCTAGGCGGATTGGCATTGGCCGTCGGCATTCTCGTCGACAACGCTGCGGTCATGATCGAGAATATCGACACCCACCTCGCCATGGGTAAACCGTTAGAAGAGGCGATCATCGATGCCGCTAACCAGATCATTCTTCCCACGTTCGTTGCCACGCTTGCCATCACGATTGTATGGGTTCCACTGTTCCATTTGAGCGGCATTGCCGGATGGGTGTTCCCGGCGATGGCCGAGGCGGTTGTCTTTGCGATGTTGGCCTCCTTTATCTTGACCTACACCCTCGTGCCGACCATGGCGAAGTACATTCTGAAAGCACATCACGCGACTGGGTCGGAGAGCGGTGTCTTTGCTCGCTTCCAACATGGGTTCCAGACTGCCTTCGATCGATTCCGTGATGGCTACACCAAACAGCTCGAACAAGTGGTTGCCCATCGCGTGGGTTTCGTCACCATCTCCATGGTGTTCGCGTCGGCATCGCTGGTGCTGCTTTACATCAACGGCCAAGAGTTTTTCCCTCAGATCAAGGGCGGATTGCTGCAGATGCACATGCGGGCGCCGCTTGGGTTGCGGATCGAGGCGGCAGGGCGTATTGCAGCCCGCGTCTCAGACGAGATCAGGGATATGCTGCCTGGTAACGTCGAAACGATCGTCAGCAATTGCGGTCTTCCCGTCGGAGCGCACAACCTCGCCTTCATTCCATCGCCGACGATCGGCACGCAGGATTGCGATCTGACCATCGCGCTGAAGAATGAACGGTCGCCTGTGTGGGAGTATCGGAACCTTCTCCGCAAAAAACTGACGGAGCGCTATCCTGGAACAGAATTTACATTTCAGCCGGCGGATCTGACCGATAAAATTCTGAATTTCGGCTCGCTCGCGCCGATCGATCTGCAAATCAACGGGCCGGACCTGTACGCCAATTATGCGTATGCGCAAAAATTGGCGGGCAAGTTTCGACAGATCCCCGGCTCTGCCGACGTGTATATCTATCAAACGATGTTCCAGCCGACCATCCTGGTCGAAGGTGACAGGAGATTCGCGCTCGGTTTGAATCTGAACCAGAGGGACTTCGGTTTCAATATGCTCCTGGCAACCGCCGGCAGCCAACAGATCGATCAGAAATATTGGCTCGACCGTTCGACACAACAGTCTTATCGACTGAATGTCTATACCCCTCAACCACAGCTGACGAGCATCAAAGACCTCCAGACCATTCCGGTCGCTCCGGAAGACCGTGATCGTGGAGAAGGTGCGGGAACCGGCGTGCAATTGCTCGGCAATATGACCACCCTCTCCTTGATCGGAACACCGGGGGTGGTGACACACCGGAATCTCCTACCGATGATCGATGTGTTGGTGTCAGCGGAGGGACGGGATCTCGGCGGTGTGTTGGCGGATGTCCGGAATATAGCGGAGAGCATGAAAGACGACCTGCCGCGCGGGGCGGAAGTTGAAATCCATGGTCAATCCGAAGTCATGCATGATGCGTTTGTCGAACTCGGTGGCGGTCTCATTATCGCCATCTTGCTGGTTTATTTATTGATCGTCGTCAATTTCCAGTCCTGGCTCGATCCCTTCATCATCATTACAGCGTTGGTGGGCGCGTTCGCCGGCATCGCATGGTCACTATTCATGACCAAAACGTATATCTCCGTGCCGGCGATGACTGGGGCCATCATGACGATGGGTACGGCCACCGCTAATTCGATCTTACTTGTCGCCTATGCCCGTGAACGGCTTGCCGTCCATGGTGACGCGATTCGGGCCGCGATCGAGGCAGGGAAAGCCCGTATCCGTCCGGTCCTCATGACTGCTGCAGCGATGATTATCGGCATGCTCCCGATGGCGACGGCCAATTCTCAGAATGCGCCGCTTGGTCGAGCCGTCATGGGAGGATTGACAGTTGCGACCCTCTTTACACTGTTCTTTGTTCCCTGTGTCTACGCCATCATCTACAGCCGTCGAGCTGTTCATCAAAAGGAGCTTGCATAACATGAACAACTTGAGCAAAAAAGTTCTTCTGGTCCTAGTCGTTGTTGTGGGACTTGCGACTCTCGGTTACCGGTTGAGCGAGAACCAGCAAGAGGCCGTTGCGTTGCAGACAAACACCATGCAAAGCGCCATAACCCCTGTGGCCCTCACGTCTGCAAAGCAGTCGGAGCCGACCGATACCATCACGCTGCCCGGTACGGTCGAGGGTTGGTATGAGGCACCCATCTATGCGCGTGTCGAAGGCTACGTGAAAGCATGGCACAAGGACTACGGAGCTAATGTGAAGAAAGGCGACGTCCTCGCCGAACTCAATACGCCGGATCTCGATGCTGACTACCGACAGGCGCTGGCTGATTTGGAGTCAGAGCGTGCCAGGAATTCGCTGGCTCAATTGACGGCTCAGCGCTATGTGGCCATGCGGGAAAACCAAGCGCTCTCCGAACAGGCGATCTCCGTGCAGCTGGCAGAGGCAAAGGCACAGGCGGCGAAAGTCACAGCGGCGGAGCAAAAGGTGAAGAACATCGAGGCCTTCATCGGCTTCAAACAGATCGTTGCTCCCTTCGATGGAGTCGTGATTCAGCGGAACATCAATGTCGGTGATTTGGTGTCTAAAGAGGGCAGTATCAACACCACCAATGCAAAAAACAATTTGTTTACCGTTGCCGTAGTGGATAAATTGCGACTCTTTGTGAACGTGCCGTCACGTTTCGGCCCCTTCCTCAATCCCGGCATGACGGCTGATGTCACCGTACCGCAAATCCCCAACCGTCATTTCACGTTCAACTTTCTGACCGTGGCGAAGGGATTCGATGTGAACACACGCACGGCGGTCACAGTCTTTACTATCGACAACAAGGACCGAACGCTCTGGCCTGGTTCTTACGCCACTGTCCGTCTGACTGCTCCGGTGGAATCAGGCGTGACGACGATTCCGACGAGTGCGTTGGTATTTCAGGAACACGGCACGCAAGTGGCCGTTGTGACGGAGGACGATCGGGTTCACTTTAAACCGATAGAGGTTACTAAAATTCTCGACAACGTCATTGAAGTCACGTCGGGCATCTCCAAGACAGACAAAATCATCAATAATCCAAGCGCGGCGTTGCTCGAAGGGGACAAGGTGAGAATCGTCGCACCCGCAGCAGGATATGACATCATGAATCCAAAAGAGAAACCGCAGGAGACGGCTGCCTTGAAGCAATAGTCACCTAAATCTCTCTTCTAACATCGATAAACGGACAGGATTATCATGACGGGTAACCCCGAGCGCTATCGGTTTGCAAACAGACAGACAATGACACCCATCCGGCCTACCTGGTTATGGCGATGCGTCCTCTTGCTGACGATCTTGAATCTGTCGGCATGCGGTTGGTTCCCGGCGGTTAATCTGGCGCCTAAGTATGAGCCGCCGCAATACGTCGTTCCTGATTCGTGGCATGGCTCGAGTCCATTTGTGGAGGCAAAACCCGCCGATGGAGCACTCCGTCCGGACTGGTGGAAGCTCTATAATGATCCAGTGTTGGACAAACTGATCGAGCAGGCCGTGGATGCCAATCCTGATCTTCATGCTGCCGCCGAGCGGTTTGTGCAAGCGCGGGATATGATGATGAAGGCCCGAGCCCAGTATTTTCCGCAGGCGGGCATCGGGTTCGGCGGCTCCCATAATCGACAGTCGGATCACCGCCTCTTTCGTCCCGAAGCGGAAGGTGTTCACACGCAAGAAGCCACCATGGAACTGAAGGGACTGGCCTCGTGGGAACCCGATTTCTGGTCGGCCCTCCGCAATGCCGCACAAGCGGAGGTCTATCGAGCCGAAGAAAGTGCCGCCGAGTATGGGCTGGCGAGGCTGAGCCTGCAAGCCGAGGTTGCGGCGAATTATTTCACCCTCCGCGGCTTTGACGCCCAGCTGGCGATCTACAAGCAATCGATTGACCTCTACCGCAACACCCTCAATGTAGTGAGCACCCAGTTCGCTGGGAAAATTGCCTCGGCGCTCGACGTGGCTCGTATTGAATCATTGCTCTTCAGCACAGAGACGAGATTGGCGAGGATTGAAGGTCAGCGCCAGGTGGCTGAACAGGCGATCGCCGTCTTGGTCAATTTGACGCCGGACAGTTTCAGGGTCGAACCGGTGGACGAGCTTCTGGTGGCAAAATTTGCGATTCCCAAATCGCTCCCGTCCACCCTACTCGAGCGTCGTCCCGACGTCGCCATGATGGAGCGGCGGATGGCCCAGGCTAACCGCACCATCGGCATCGCCCGTGCCGCGTTTTTCCCCAATGTGGCGTTCCGGGTTGGGGGGGGCTTCGAAGACGGATACAGTCTGATCAAACTGGCCAATAGTTTTTGGTCGTACGGCTCAGAGGTGTCGCTGCCGATCTTCCAAAGCGGGTATCGGCGAGCGCAATTACAACAGGCATGGTCGGCCTATCGCGAGACGGAAGACCTCTATCGGTCGACCGTACTCAAAGCCTTTCGTGAAGTAGCGAACAATTTGACTCTCACGAACCGGCTGACGGTTGCCGGCGAGCGACAGGATGCTGCGGTCGGGGCGAATTTTAAAACGCAAACTCTCACGATGCAACTCTACAAGGGCGGTCTCGCGAACAGTCTCGAAGTGATTTTTTCCCAGCTCGGCACGCTCGAGGCTCGCATCACCTCGGTGGAGATCAAGACGGAACTCCTGAAGTCTTCCGTCGACCTCATTCGCGCGTTTGGCGGGGGGTGGAATCGTGGTCAACTCCCTTCCGATGACGAGATTCAGCCTTTCGGTATTTTCCAATATTCCGATCTCGACAAACCCAAGCCGGTTGGCGGGATCGATGTCAATGTTGGTGAATCAGCTAAGCCCTATAACGATCTGACAACCCCCAAGGCTCCTCTGGCAACCGGGAGTAATCCGTGACGGGGGTGTCACATCACGCGAGAGAGGAGTGCCGGGTCATCAGGCCGAGATTTGGAGACGGCACTGTTCCATCCAAGACAAGGCTGGTCACCATATGTGGCAGTCTGTGAGATATGGTGAAGTCGGCGGAGGAAATAGTGACATGATGAAATGGAGTAGCCTCATCGTCATCCCCTTGATTGTCGTGACATGGTTTCCGATGCAGGGAGGCGCGGCGGATACGCGTGGCTTATCGCCGGAAGTTGTTGCAGACTATGTTCATGCGGTTGTGGAAAGCCATCGGGCGTTCTACACGGCTCATGTCGTCGCCCCCTTAGAAGAGCAGGAAGCCGCCAGAGCGAGTGGCGAGTGGCGCAATCAGAAAAAAACCGTCCCTCTGCCTGTTCAGATTGTGAATGAGACCAGCCAGATGTTCTCGACCCAATCCACTGGACTCCGGTACCAATTGATCAGTCTGTGGCCGATTAATCGGAAGAATGGCCCCCGCAATGAGATCGATAAGAAGAGTCTGGAAACAGTCATAGCCAAACCAGAACGTCCGGCCACGCGTATCGTCAAGATCAATGGGCACTCCTACTTTCAGGCGATTTATGCCGATATTGCGCTCAGTCCGTCTTGCGTGACCTGTCATAACAGCCATCCCGACAGTCCAAAGAAGGATTATCAAGCTGGTGACGTTATGGGTGGCTTGATCATCGAATTCCCGCTGGGCAAGCAGTGACCACTCATTACCAATCGACGCAGATTTCCGTACCTGTCACGTTGAACGATTTGCGCTATAAAGACAGTTGCTCAGAGTGGAGGGTGAAATGGTTGCCGACCTGCCGTCACACGGCGCTAGGTGGGTGGAGGTGTGAATCAAAGCCATCAAAACAGACTTTGATAAGACCCCATAGTGATTAGGGGTTGATGCCCACGCGGAAAATAACGTCATATAATAATCTAACTAAACGCTCTTGACCGTCCTGGTCCAGCGAGTCGTTTGCTGGCATAGGGAGTACAGATTCTTGAAACCGCTCCAGGAAATGAAGCGACCGGGCAGTACCTATTGCCGACAGACCCGCTGTTTCAAACATACTTCCTGTTTGTCAAACGTAAGACCTGGATAGCGTTGAGAAGAGAAGGGATGGTGCGCACATGAGAACGCTGATCATTGTGGCCAGAGACTCGATGATAACTGACTTGGAGGAACTCCTGCAACGTAATGATGTCAAGGCTTACACCATCATGAGCAACGTCATGGGGAAGGGAGTCAGCGGGAGAGTGTTTGGGACCTTCCTCAACCCTGACACGAATGCGATCATTTTTGCAGTCCTTTCACCGGAGCAGGCCGCCAAAGCAGTCAGCGCACTGCAAGCCCTGCATGCCGCACGAAAAGCGGTTTCTCAAGACACCCCGATCCCTCTCAAGGTGTTTTCGTTTCCCTGTGAAGAACATGTGTAACGTAATGGACTAGAAGCTGTCCTATGCCCTCACTGTTTAGTGCCTTTCTTCCCAAAGTATTCCTGTCGGCTGACTGCGACGTCGGCGACCAGCATGAAGCCGGAATGCCGCTCGAAGAGCGGACGGAGACCCGCGAGAATCGGTTCAACTTTTTCTTCCGGCACGACCGTCATGACAATTTCAAGGCTCTCCTGTTCGCTGAACATGAAATGCGCCTCGCGTACCCCATGGTGTCCTTTGCCTGAAATATTTCCGATAATCGTGTAGCCGGTCGCTTTCACTCGATCCAACAGATCGGTGACAAACGCCCGATGTTCCCCCGCGACGATCACGCGAATCTCCTTCATCGGATGCAAGATCAAACCCATCGGGTATTCTCCTTTCCCGGCCTGTTTTCGATCTCTCTCAAACGGACTCCGTTTCTAAGGTATCACGATCGGGTGCCAGGTCCCATCGGGACGATAGCGATACCATTTCCGTTCTTCAGGATCGAGCGCAACCAAATGGACCCACTCGTTGTGATAAAAGTGCTGTAAGACATCGTGCCGGGCAATCAATTTCTCGATTCGCGCACGGGGCGCTTCGATAATCGTCAGCAGCCGCATCGGTTCATGGTAGGCGCCTTCACCGCTCATGACGGTTTGTCTGGCCAATCCAAGCCGGAGATCGCTCCAAGGTCCGGACATGATGCCGAGCCGGCCGACCACGTTATGGTAGATCTTGCTTCCGCTGCCGTAGACCTCGTTGTCGACGGCGGAGAAATAATGCTCCATATTGATCCACTGCGCCACGACTTGCGGGGCCGTGAGCAGCACTTCGAGCAGCCGATTGCTGGGATCTTCTCGATAATCGTATGAGTGCAGGAAGACACGCCCGCCCAGGTCCAGTCCTTTCGTCAGTTCCCGCCGCCCGATCAGGAACGACGTATTGTTTGAGAGGCCCCACTCCGGTCTGACTTGACTCCAGTCCACGCTCCGTCTGCGGACCTGCGCCTCGGCTTCCGTCTCCGTGACGACTTGCTGAATATCGGGGAAGCGCGCACAACGTTCTTGACTGGTGAGTGCGGAGGCTTCTTTGAGATCTTCCTGAAGTCGGGCCATGTCTGCGCGATGGGTAGGCGGGGCGTCTTCGAGGTCGAAAAGTTGTATGGTATCGGTGGTTGTATCCATCTGGCCGGCGAGAAAATGCGTGTCGGATGGGATGGTGATCCCCAGTTTGGCGATTCGCTCGCGGACCTTGGGATTGTTCGCCATCATCGCGAGGGCACGCGCATTGGGCTTGCCTTCATTGCCGCCGCAGGCCCCGCAATCGAGCGCGGATTCGTAGGGATTGTTGTCCGACGTACTCCCGTGGGCGCAGAAGAGGACAAGCCGCGCGAAGTTCTTCGTCAGCCCCATCATACGGAGCGCAGTGTCGACGGTCAGGACCTGCTCTTCCAAGGTGAAACCGGTTCTGGTGAGCCGTTCCTTGTGTCGTGACGCGGATCGCGCCGTCAGATCGTATTGCCGACGCAGGGTTTCGACAAATGCGTCGATTGTCTCCGGTGTAAGTCCGACCCGCTCGATTTCTTCGGCAGGGATCGGCGGCTCCGGGTCTCCTTCCAATGTCAGCGCGCGTTGGCGCAAGCCTTCGACGAGCGCGGGCGTGATACGGAAACTGCGAAGACCGAGTTGTTCGTGCAAGGCCTCCCTGATCACGGCTTGTTGTTCCGCTTCCAGCATCTCCGCAGTTTCACCCGGCGCCAGTTTGTCGATCGTCAACGTGGTGGCCAAAGAGGGGACGAACAGGCGTCGCAACCAGGCGGTCCAGCGCTGATAGAGCGCCGGGATCAATGTCTTGCCGAAAATCGGCAGGCCGTAAAACCAGCCGAGCGATTCCACCATGACATAGGGGGTCACGACATTTTCTTTCAGATCGTGCAGGAGCGTATGACCCGCATGCACCCACTTGGCCCGCGCCGCGTGCAGCGATACCTTATGATCAAGATAGCTGCGCGGAATCTCGCGCACCTCGTTCTTCGCCCGCATGATCACCGGGAACTGTTCCGTATCATGTTCCTTTCCCCAGGCTCGATAACGGATAAAGGCGGCAAAGAAACCGGCGAAGCCATAGGTCTCGTGCGGGCCGACCGATTCGAGATGGCGACGGAACGGTTCGGAACGCACGTCGATGCAGTAGACCGACTGTGAGTATGGGCGGGCCGTCTCAGAGGAAGCGGTGTTCTCGGTCCGCGCGTGTAAGTGTCCCAATAGTTGTTCCTGGTAGCCGGCTTCCAGGGCTTTGAGCCACACCGGTCCATGGTCCGATTCAGGAAAAGCCTCCATCCAGTCGACGACTTGCTTGAGGTCCGCAGGGGCGCTTTCAGCGAGTGCGTTTGCATCAATGTTCAACGAATGAGCCAAGGCGAGAAGCCGCCGCGCAGCTCCACGACGAACAGCTGCTTGCAGCCGGGGAATGACTTCAGTACGGTACCGTGTGAGAATATTGTTCCAGCTTTGCCCCTTCCGATGCGAGAGTCGGTCGACCTCCTCGGCATAGAGAGCGGGCAAACGCCCCGCCACCCGCTGCCGTCGAAGATAGTATTCTTCGGGATAATCACGCATGTAGGCCATCACGGCCTCGTATCGCCCGTCGATATCGAGATGATCCTTGCAAACCTGGTGGACCAGTTCACGCGCGTACCAGAGACGAATCGCCAGAAACTTCACCAGACCGACGGGGAATGCTTGCTGCCAGGGGTAGTCACGTTCTTCCCCACGCCACTTGATGAAGCCGGCCCAGCCCGGCAGCGCCGTCAATTGCAGCGATAAATAGTCTTGGAGGAGTTCTGAGGGAATTCCCAGTGCATCCAGGCTTTCGAGGAGCGCGTCCTCGGGATGGTCCGGTAGCCGGGCGATCTTCCTGCAACTGTCTTTGATTCCACAGGGAGACCATTCGTGGGAGGCCATGGCCTTCCAGGCTTCATACAGACCCTTTTCGCGCCCAGGCATGACCCATGTGGCGTGACCCTCGTCCAGGAAGGCTCCGCACCACTTGATCATTTGCTCGTTGATCTGCTGGACGATCTGTGTGCCGAGCGTGTCGTCGCACCAATGCGAAAGCGTGAGCCATCGGCACAGCGCGGATTGGTTCTCATCCACGACTTTTCGGATTCGGTCATCCAGTGAAAAAGGAAGAAGTACACGCTCCAGCTTATGGGCGAGTGCGTTGATCAACGGCTTGTCGGGGTCATCCAGTTGATCATCAAGAGGTTCCATGGCCGGAGAGCAAAGTCCCTCAGCCAGACAGGCGCGCAAGACCGAGCTGTGCGCGACGGTGTGCGACCCGAGGGTGACGTGCTTATCGACGACTCGCGGCTTGACTGCGTCATCGAGATGAGTTGACAGGATTCGGCCGGCCTTGAGGTATTCGCGATACAGATGGCTGGGAAGATAACCGTTGCCGCCCATAAACCGCTTCCCGCGCTTGACGGCTTCTTCGAACGGCAAATATTCAATACTGTGTAATGGATTGTGATGGACGAAAGTCCGCATCGGCCAGTATTGCGCGATGACTTCCCCCGCAAGGCGGACGACTCCGCGCAATTCCATTCGCCTGGATTCAATGTCGGTCACGTGATCTAGCGGTTCCATGCGAGAGGTCGCTCCATGGCGACAGTCGTATTTGGAGTCTGATCCGGCGAATACAAACTGGTCGGGGCTAAGCCAAGCGCCAGCAGGGCCAGTACCACGATCAACAGCGATGTAAATTCGGGGCGCCGGAGGTCCGCATAGCGTAAATCCGGCCGGCGAGCGCCGAAAAGCAACTGTTGCACCATCTGCATGATGTACCACGAGGCGGCAAGCCAGGCCGTGAGCGCGATGAACAGGCCGATCGTTGAAGAAGGCGGTGCCGTCAGCAGCAGTCCCATGAACCCCGCGAACACCCCGAAGGGCGGAATTCCCATGGCCGCAAGACCCAACAAAGAAAACAGGACTGCATATTTCGGCATCGCCGTTGCCAGGCCGCTGATGGCCTGCGGGTCCACATCGTCTCCGTATCTCGTACGGATCACCTGCCAGGCAACCAACAGCCCGCCGGTAGCGAGGCCGACTGCTCCGGCCAACACGGCCGAGCGCGGAGTCGCCGCGTGGGCTCCAGCCACAAACCACCAGAGGATCGAAAAGAAGGAGACGCTGCCGTAACCGACCAAGAGACGGACGCGCGACTGGGCCAGCGCCTTGATCGCGCCGTAGAGCGAACTGACCAGGGCCAAGAGGCTGACGACTGAAACAAATTCATTCGGCATCGTCGGCATGGCTGTCGCCAGTCCGTGAAGGCCGAGCACGGGCAGCAGCAACACAATGAACGGCGGCAAGCTACCCGGCAGTCTGGTCAGCGCCGTGAGATACCCGTTATGAAAGGGCATGAGCGGCAACAGAACGGCACAGGTTGCCAAGGATGCCACCGATGAGAGGGGCGGTTCAGACGCGAGAGAAAGGCCCGCGCCGACGATACCGACCGCGAAGGAGCCGATGCCCCACCAGGAGATGGGCCAGAGTGTGGTGTGGTGATGGTACAGGAGAAACATGATGATCAGCATGAGTGAGATCTGGCACAGCGTGCCGAACGGATTCCCGGCGGTGAGCACGCCCATGCCCAAACCGAGAAAGACCAAGGTCATGGTCCAGGAGAGCCGATGGTTCTCGTGAACCGGCTGGCCTAATGAGGACACCACGGCCGCGATCGGCAGTAAATAGAACGGTAAGAGACCATCGGACGGAGTCGGAAGCCGGTGGGCGACTCCGGCGATTGATGCAAGGCTGATGACGGACCAGACGATCGTGGATATCTTCACCCGATAGGGATCGGACCAATAGGCCAGACACACGAGCGCACCGGCGAACGGAACGCCGGTCAACAGCCATGGTATGAACAGATCCATCACCGAGACCACCCGCGTTCCAGCTTGTCGATCCGATGAACCAGGTGCGCGGTCATCGAACCGATCAGCTGATAGAGCTCATCGGCATATATCCGATTCAGAAACACCATATAGAGGCGAGTCCTCAAACCGTCGATCCAGGCTGGCATCCAAACCGTCCGGCCGTGGGCACGCATGTAGAGGTAGATCCAGCCCAAGACCGTCACGAGTGCGGACATCACGACGATGAGGTCGAAGAGCCAGTCCGGGAGATCGCCGGCTTTGAAGTACGAGGCCACCTCGTCCGGGTTGGGGTAGAGGAATGAAGTGAACGACTCCACGGCGAACAGATAGACGAACACGATGAAGAGGAGCGTCAGCAACATGGCCGTCGACACTTTCCACGAAGCCACGGTACGGAGCTGCGTGAGCGTCAAGATCGCTTGCGACGAAGTGATCCAGATGAAAAAGAAGATAATGACGGTGCCCTGGGATTCCAGCAATGGAATGTGCAGGACCCCGTGCGTGGCTAATAAGATAAGCAGCGGAATAAAGAGTGTCGTTACAAACCCGGTCGACCAGGTCAAGCGAGAGAATCCTGCCTCGACATCCTCATGGTCCACATGGGGGAAATGCGGCTCCTGTCGGGCCTTATGGATGACATTTCCGCAATTGAGGAAGACCGTGGCCTTGAAGAGACCGTGTGCGATCAGATGGAACACCGCCAACGAGAAGGCTCCCAAGCCGCATTCCATGATCATATAGCCCATTTGGCCGATCGTGGAGAAGCCGAGCGTCTTTTTAATGTCGTTTTGGGCCAACATCATCGTCGCGCCGAGGGCGGCCGTCAGGGTCCCGATGACGAAGGCGATATGCAGGGTGGTTGAACTCATTCCGAAGAGCGGCGCGAGGCGGTTGATGAGAAAGCCTCCGGCGTTGATGATACCGGCGTGCAGCAATGCGTGGACGGGCGTGGGAGCGAAGAGCGATCCAGGCAGCCACAGATGCAGAGGAAACTGAGCTGATTTGCCCATCGCGCCGATAAAAAGGAGGAAGGTCACAGCCGTTGTGCCACTGACATCTATCCCAGGAAGGATCGAAAGGGTCATGGGTGTGGCGGCTGCTCTGGCAAACAGCTCCTGGAATTCGAGGGTGCCGTAGAGTTGATAGGCGAGGACGATGCCGGCAAGAAACGCCGTATCGGCAACACGCAACAGCGTAAATGTCTTGAACGCGCCCGCCAGCGTCGCCGGGTGGCCATGGTTGTGCGCAAGCACGTAGAGCAGGTAGCTGAGGAGTTGCCAAAAGAGAAACAGCATCATGAGGTTCCCGCTCGAGACCATGCAGATCAACACGAAGTCGGTCAGGCAAATCAACGCCAGATACCGGCGCGCATGATGATCCTGGTACATGTAGCTTATCGAATACCAGTAAATGATGGTGCTGACGCCCGTGATCAACGTCATCATGACCGCGCTCAGCCGGTCGATATAGAAACCGATGGGAATAATGAAGGATGCGACGGAGGCAGGATCGTAGAAACGGACTGTGACCGGACCCTGCGATGTGACGAGGACCAGCACGCCGATGGCGCCTAGGAATGACAGACCTACGGGATAGGCAGCTGCCTTCGCGCGAGAGAAACGCGGCGTCTCATCGCCAAGCATCACGATTCCGGCTGCGGCTAGGAGGAAAACTGGAACGATCAGTACCAGCGACATGGTTGAAAAGTGTTCCTATTCCCAGTCAGGCGATGGGGTACGCATCCCGCAACAGTGGAAGGGTAACCATTAATACGGGTTCTCCATATTCGTCAAGAAGGGACTGCCCGCCGACCCACGCTCATAACCGTTGCGGATAAGGGCCTTATGTCCGCCGACTCTGTGTCGTTGAGCCGGTGTCGGTCAAAGCGTGCGTTCCTGGGCGCCGTTTATCCAAGCGCTGAATGGCAGATGTCAGGGTATGAGCCACTCGATATAGGACCGGGTCCACATAGAGTCGATTCAGAAACAGCACATAGAGGCGGGTCCGGACGCTCTCGATCCACGACGGCATCCACACGGTCCGGCCGTGAGCCCGCATGTACAAATAAATCCAACCAGCAATCGTCACCAGCGTCGACACCGTGAGGAGGAGGTCAAAGAGCCAGTCCGGGAGATCGCCGGCTTTGAAGTACGAGGCCACTTCCTCCGGGTTAGGATACAGGAATGCCGTGAACGATTCGACGGCAAACAGATAGACAAACACGATGAACAAGAGTGTCAGCAACATCGCTGTCGACACCTTCCAGGACGCGACGGTCCGCAATCGAGTCAGCGTCAGGATTGCTTGCGACGACGTGATCCAGATGAAAAAGAGAAAGATGAGGGTCCCCTGGGATTCCAACAGCGGAATTCGTAACACACCGTGAGTTGCCAGCAGGATGAGTAAGGGGATGAGCAAGGTCGTGAGAACTCCCGTCGTCCACGTCAGTGGCGAGTAACTTTCTTCCTCCGCCTCGTGCTTTGGGTGGGGGAGTACGGGTTCCTGTCTCGCCTTGTGAATGACATTCCCGCTGTACAAGAATACCGTCGCCTTGAACAGACCGTGGGCGATCAAGTGAAAGACCGCGAGCGAAAAGGCACCCAGACCGCATTCCATGACCATGTAGCCCATTTGGCCGATCGTCGAAAAGCCGAGCATATTCTTGATGTCGTTTTGCACCAGCATCATGGTTGCGCCAAGGATGGCCGTCAGCGTCCCGATCACGAGGGCGATGTGTAAAGTGGTCGAACTCATCCCGAAGAGCGGGGCCAGGCGGTTGATGAGAAAGCCTGCGGCATTGATAATGCCCGCGTGCAGTAAGGCGGTCACTGAGGTGGGAGCATAAAGATACCGGGGGAGCCAGCCGTAAAATGGAAACTGGGCGGATTTACTCATTCCGCCGACAAGGAGCAGCAAGGTGACCGCCGTCGCGCCGTTGAATTCGACGCCAGGGAACAGGGACACGGTCGCCGTCGATTGCGAAGCGACGGCAAACAGTTCGGGAAATTCCAATGTACCGTACAGCGAGTAGGCCAATACCGTCCCGCCCAAGAAGGCGACATCGCCGACCCGCAAGAGCGTGAAGGTGCGAAATGCGCTTTTCAGCGTCTCTTGGTGACTATGATTGTGAACGAGGAGGTAGAGGAGGTAACTCAGCAACTGCCACAACACGAACAGCATCAGCAAGTTCGCGCTGGACACCATGCAGAGGAGGACAAACACGGTCAGCCCGATCAAGGTGAGATACCGACGCTCGTGCAAATCTTGGTACATATACTCAACGGAGTAGGTGTAAATGATCGTGCCGATGCCCGAGATCAACACCATCATGACCGCGCTCAACCGGTCGACGTAGAGACCGATGGGGACGGCCAACACAGTGGACGCGACAGGATCGTACAGTCGAAGCGTAATCGGGCCTTCCGTGGCCACGACATAGAGTGTGGCGATGGCGCCACAGAAGGCCGCACCGATCGGCCAGGCGGCGATCTTGGCGCGGACGTGGCGCGTGGCCTCGCTTCCGACGCCCACGATAAGAGTGGCGATCAATGGAAGCAGCGGCACAAGCAGGACAGCGGACATCATCACCTCGAGAAACCTTAAAAACACAAAAGCCAACCGGTACTGCTCGACCACCTGTCGACGCAGCTCGGTTGGCTTGTACTGTGACCGGCCTCTCGCATGAACGGCCGGTCACCCTACGACCCATCGCACGGGAATTCGGGATCCCACCGATCCGTGACCGTGTTACACTACCAGGACCGGCAGCATCGCCCTTTGTTCAAAACGGTCCATGCATAATATGGATGAGCGAGCAGCGTCAAGAACGAATCGAAAGACCGGGTCTCTCAACCGGAGACTATTGGCCCGAAAGGCCCATGATCAGTGATTGATTAAGACAAAAGCCCCAGAGAGATACTCGCCCTGCTTGTCATGCAATCCTAGAGGATGGTATGTGAAGCTCGCTTATGGAAAATTCGATACGCAACGCGATCATCAAGTTCGAGCAGGAATTTCTTGGGCGAGGCCCTGATGAAGTCCGTGCACTAGTGGCAAGGGATCTCGTGGTCGTCCGCCTCAAAGGTGTTCTGACGCCGGCCGAACGACAGCTGGCGAAGACCGCGGAAGGTGTGGAGATGGTCAAGCGGCTCCGGCAAAATTTAATCGCGCAGGGCCGCGACAAACTCTGTGAGCAAGTCAGCGAGATCACGGGAGCAAAGGTCTTGGGTCTCTTTACCGATATTGATGTTCAACTGGGAGAACGGGTTTTCGTCTTTACGGTAGATCGCGAGCTTCAGAATGGGAATAGGTAGCGGGCCGCCGATTTCCCTGACAATGGGCGGCAAAGATTTTGAAGCCTCACGTCCGAAACCTCCTTCCCAAACTGCAAGCCTCTGGCTCCGTGCGAGCAGCCCTTCACCATCTCTGCGCTCCTCCCTTCTTGCCGGTCACTTTCCATGGGTTATGGCCTGTGTGGCGTCATGAGCGGATCAATAATCGGCACGTCCAGAAACGGACGGTCGGCACGGCGTAGGACACGCTCAGTAGTACTCCGAAACAAGGCATCGAGAAATCCATTTCTCCATTCAGCGGCCATCACGATCAAATCCAGCTGATGCAGTTCAGCCGTCTTGAGGATCTACTCCATCACGATTTCGGTTCGGATAATCTCATTTCCAAATCTATCAGCACCCTGGAGTAAGCGCAGCCGTCGCGCATCGACTACGACAATTTGGCCGGAAACTGTTTCGTCAGGGCATCCGCCAGCGCATCGGCAATAACATAGATATGGTGTTCCATCACCGGCCAGATCTCCTCTTCGCCGGCGTAATCTTTGTTTTGAAACTTGGTGATTTGGGCAATAAGATGGTCCACATGGGTGGCGAACAGACCTTGAACGGTGTTTTTTGATAGGTGTGGATTGACGTCACTAAAAAATGTGGCGATTTCGTCGTTGTTCGAGGCAAACTTGGTCAGGGCCGCATCCTGCTGACGCTTATTTCCTGCCACAGTGGCCTCAGAATAGGCTTTGATCGCGCCGTAATGCTCAGTGAGTAAGGTACGGAGGCGATCAGAGACTGCTTCGCCGTAGAACGGCGTAAACGTCTTCGCAATCTCTTTTGCGTTGGTCGCCACTGCCTTCTCCGCAAAATCCCGCGACCTGCGATCGTTCTTCGCGTTGTCCAGGACGACATGGCGAATCCAAAAAAGATGTCGCGACCATTCATCACGCAAGACAGCCTGCAGATCCGCCGCAGTGACAGGATGAGGGTCCGACATCGATCTCCATTCGTGTGCGCAACCCCCTAAACCTATGACGGTGAATACCAGTAGTGTCATAGGCCAACGCTTTTTGTTCATGACAAACCCTCCATTAAGTCAATAGTAAGTAGACTCAGTTCTTCATCCCTGTAGGTAAGCTGACGGCATTGCCCTTCGGCGGCTTACGTATCTGATGAACCTGACTTGTAACGCATTTCCATATCCCTCATGTAAACACCGTGTGAACACCGTGTAAACAATCAGTCCATTCATAGATACATTGCATCATAACAAATTCCAAAATAGGGTTATGTATCGTGCTGACGTTTCCCCGAAAACGCCGACAAGGTAAAGCCAGAGTAGTCTAAGTAGACCAGCGGCTTCGGCGGTCCCTTGCGAAAAGAGTGGATCGATGAAGCAACCGAGCTCGGAGCAACACCGTCGAGTGAGCCGTGGGCTTCAGGGACGGAGATGCCAGAGCAGATCCATGTCCTGGTCAGCTGGATTGTTGAGTCGGCGGTGTGGTCAAGGCTGCTCGATAGATAGCAAAAGCCGAGGAAGTCATGTTACAGAGAACCATGACTCGGCGCACACTGGAAACGCTCTCCTTCGACAATACCTACGCTCGTCTTCCTCAAGCCTTTTACGCGCGATTGGATCCGACTCCGTTTAACGCCCCTCCCTATCTGGTTCATGCCAATCGAGCTGCAGCGGAGCTGATCGATCTTGATCCGGCGCAACTTACGCGGCCGGAGTTCACGGCGCTGTTCGGCGGGAGTGCGTTGGCGACAGGGATGGAGCCCCTCGCAATGCTGTACTCCGGCCATCAATTCGGCGTCTATGTGCCGCAACTCGGAGATGGCCGGGCGATTCTGCTCGGCGAAGCGAAGAACGATCGAGGAGAACGGTGGGATCTGCATCTCAAGGGCGCGGGCCTGACTCCGTTTTCACGGGATGGCGACGGCCGTGCGGTGCTGCGTTCGACGATCCGTGAGTATCTCTGCTGCGCTGCGATGCAAGGGTTGAGAATCCCCACCACGCAGTCGCTCTGCCTCGTCGGCAGCGACGACAAGGTGTATCGGGAGCAGATCGAAACCGGCGCGATGCTGGTCCGCATGGCGCCCTCTCATGTCCGCTTCGGCACGTTCGAGGTTTTCTATTATCGGAAACAGCATGAGCATCTGAGAACTCTGGCCGACTATGTGATCGATCAGCACTTCCCGCCTCTTCGTGATGTCGGAGAAAAGTACGTCCGATTCTTTACAGAAGTCGTCGAGCGCACCGCGAAGTTGATCGCCCAATGGCAGGCCGTCGGCTGGGCGCACGGCGTCATGAACACCGACAACATGTCTATTTTGGGCCTGACGCTGGACTATGGGCCCTACGGCTTCATGGACGACTACGACGCAGGCTTCATCTGCAACCACTCGGACCACAACGGCCGCTATGCTTTCAACCAGCAGCCCTATATCGGGCTTTGGAATCTGAGCTGCCTGGCGCAAGCCTTGTTGCCTTTGGCGGAAAAGGATGCATTGAAGGCAGGCCTTGAGACCTATCAACCTGTATTCGAGCGAGAGTATTTGAAGCTCATGCGTACGAAGTTCGGATTGGTAGACGAACGAGCAGAAGATGATGCCCTCATTCGCGACTTCCTAGGACTCCTTCAAGGCAGCCATGCGGATTATACGATCGTGTTTCGGGAACTGAGTAGGTTCTCCACGGCTGACGGTGCAATCAACGAAGAGCTGCGTGAACACTTCCTCAACCGTGAGCGTTTCGACGAATGGGCGGCGCGCTATCGAGATCGACTGCGGGATGAACACGGCCAAGACGATGAACGGCGTGACCGTATGAATCGTGTGAATCCCAGGTATGTGCTGAGGAACTATCTTGCGCAGACGGCGATTGAGAAGGCGCAAAACAAGGACTTTTCCGAAATCGACCGACTCTTCATTTTGCTCCAAGACCCCTTCACCGAGCAGCCGGGCATGGACGCCTATGCCCTTTCGCCACCGAACTGGGGCAAGCATCTCTCAGTAAGTTGCTCATCATAGAATGAGCATGGTCACGTCTAGTTGTTCAATAATAACTGAGGAGCCCGGATGCGAGAAAGTTTATTGGGCGGGTTAAAAGTCCGACTCTCCGGTGGGACAGACGGTCATGGTGGCGGGGACGGTCCGGTCGTCGTGCTGCTCCATGGGTTCGGCGCGTCGGGGGATGATCTGGTCCCGCTCGCCGAAGTGATCCAAGTTCCCACTGGGACTCGCTGGCTCTTTCCCGAAGCCCCGCTCTCGCTCAACATGGGTTTCGGCGATTCGCGCGCCTGGTGGATCATCGACTTCGCGAGGATCCAAGAAGATCGTGCCGCCGGTCGTATTCGTGATCTGTCTGTGGAGATTCCGCAGGGTTTGGCCCTGGCGCGAGAACGTTTTCTGGCATTTCTCAAGGAATTACCCAGGCAGTTCCAGATCGACTACAAGAAAACGGTCATCGGAGGATTCTCGCAAGGGGCGATGCTCACCTGCGATGCGGTCTTGCATACGGACTATCCATTTGCCGGTCTCGTGCAGCTCTCTGGTAATCTCCTGGCTCAGGCGGTCTGGGGTGCACTTATATCGAGCCGTAAGGGTCTGCCGGTTTTCCAAAGCCACGGAACACAAGACGACATCCTTCCACATATTGGAGCGGAACGTCTGCGTGACGCACTCACTCAATCGGGCCTCGTCGTCGAGTGGCAGAGCTTCCAAGGCGGACATGAAATTCAGGAACCCGTGCTGCCGCGACTCAGTGTGTTCATCACAAAGGCATTAAAGGCATGAACATACAGCCGTTCGAGCTCATCGGCTCCGATGGAAAACGTCTCAAAGGTGATCGTGCCGATGGGACAGATCGGCAGATCCTCTTCATCACCGGCTTTCTATCCAAGCGCTGGGGCAACAAGAGCAAGGCGTTGGCGCAATGGTGCCGAGAGCGAAGCTGGGGGTTCTGTTGTTACGACGTGCGCGGGTTCGGTGACTCTGAAGGACAGTTTACTGATTACACGCTCTCCGATTGGATCGCCGATGCACGTGCCGTCCTTGGCATGCTTAAATCCGGGCCACAGATAACCATCGTGGGTAATTCGCTCGGAAGTTGGATTGCTTGGCTGGTCGCGCAAGAGTTTCCTATCGTGGAGGAACTTATTTTGATCGCCCCGGCATTTAACATGATGGGTGAGCGAGCCAAGACCATCTCCAAGGAGCGACTTCACGACTGGCATACCGCCGGATGGATGCCCTGGGACGACGATTTGCTCCACAAAGATTGGCCATTGTCCTGGAAGTGGGTGGAGCAGAGCGAAGCCTATTGGGCCAAGACGTTTGATGTCGTCCGTCACGTAAAGACGACAATTCTTCACGGTCTTCAAGATACTGTAATCTTGCCGGAAGGCAGTAAGTCCTTTGCCAATGAACTGCTTTGTCGCGATCCAAACTTTCCGCTTGATCTGCGGCTGATGCTGGGCGACCATCGGCTCAGTAGTCCCGAACACATTGAGCTGTTTCGCCGACTGGTGATGAGAGAAGCCTGATGCTCGTCCTCGTTCACAAAGAATGTGGCGGTCCAGCGCTGGAAGAATCGCCGGTAGGCGAAGTCTGCGCGATTCCTATCGATCGCTTCCCCTTTCCCTGTTTCACCTGCCTTGAAGAAATCCTCGACGAATCCGAAGTGAGGCTGTCGGAAGAGCTGGGGATCTAACGCATTCCGGGACGGATCACCGATACATTTTATCTATTCTCAACCGACCATTTAGCACGAACTCCGAAACGTCGCCGATGGTTTAGCCGACTGGCGTCCGCACATGCTCAGGCCGGACCCCAAGCCCGATCATCCTTGCGGGGATACGGCGGAGAAAGGGGAACCTCATCAAAAGTCGGACGGCCCAAGGAGGCGACAGCGGACCCTTGCTATCCAGCACCTGTCTGATGACACGATTCTGAACGATGAGTTGGGCTCGTTGCGTCAACTGGGTAGGCCACATACGGCGGGCTTGCACGTCGGCCAAATCCGCTTCGGTCACTCGTCCATCGCCCAACGGTTGGGCTAACAGATTCGCCGACGCCACCGCGTCCTGAATCGCCAGGTTGATTCCGACTCCCCCGACCGGCGACATGGCGTGGGCTGCGTCCCCGATACAGAGAAGTCCCGGCTTATACCATTGCCGCAACCGATCGACCTGAACAGTCAGCAGCTTGATCGGTTCCCAATCTTGCAATTCGTGGACGCGGTCTGCAGCAAACGGGGCTAACTTCGCTATGCTGTCGCGGAATAGCGGTAAGCCTTGCGCGCGAATTTCGCCGAGTGATCCTTTGGCAATGACGAAGCCGCATTGCCAGTAGTCACTCCGGTTCAACATGATGAAGATTCGACCGGCATCGAAGCGGCCCATCGGATCGACTGGATCACTAGGTTTTCGTGACAATCGAAACCACAGCACATCCATGGGCGCGCCGAATTCTTCTATAGAGAGCCCCGCGCTCTTGCGGACAATCGAGTGTCGGCCATCGGCCCCCACGACAAGTGAGGCGCGAACTTCCAGCGGCCCCGTTGCCGTTTCAGCGCGAAGCCCGACGACCGAACCTTCGCGCTCGATCAAGGCCGTCACCTCCGCGTTCATCCGAAGGTGAAATCCGGGATACCGGCTTCCTGCCGCTACGAGAAAGTTGAGAAAGTCCCATTGCGGCATGAAGGCGACGTAACGGCAATGGGTCGGCAGATGAGAGAAATCCGCGACCGTAAACTCCAGATCTCCGAACCGCGCGTTGATCCGGGATACCTTCTGGTGGGGCAATCGAAGGAAGCGCTCGAGCAGGCCCAGCTCATGGATGATTTCCAATGTCGAGGGGTGCAAGGTGTCGCCGCGGAAGTCACGGAGAAAATCCGCGTGCTTTTCGACGACGAGTACCGAGACGCCGGCTCGGGCCAATAGGAGCCCCAGCATAATGCCGGCCGGTCCTCCACCGGCAATGCAGCACTGGACCGACAGGATTTCCGGCATCACATCTCCGACCATAGGTGGGGAAAATGTGTACCGAGGGATTATAAACTGAAAAATTCAAAATACAGGATCGTTCGGCGACAATACGAGGTCATCCGTCTTCCCTCGAAGGAACGGCACGGGTTGGAGGATCACCCGTAGGGGAGGTCCGTTCCTGTTGATTGTTTCCCTTCCTCCGTAAGAGAGACTCGGCGAATCCAAACTGCGGCGGCTAAAAATACAACCGGAGAGCCCATTCTAAGGTATCTGCAGCGGAGGAACTCACATGCTTGGCAATGAAAAATGTATCCGTACTCCTACACTTCTACAGAGGTCACAACGTTTCACATGATCAAGTATATAAATTCAATAGTTTGCGATACTCCATTTCGGCACAGAACATGCGCGACTTCGCATTAGAAATGTGGCCTGTTACTGGTTCTTGGGTGGTGATCCGATCTCACAATATTAAAAACTTCTAAGCAAACCCACGGCAAATTCAGCGTTGCTGTCGAGTGCATAAGGATGCCTTCGTCGCGTCATGTGCAAGAAAGGAAGCCACGACCATCATTTGAAAAATTATCAGGTAGCTAAGCAGCATGGAGGAAACTGAATGGACGACCCGCACCAGCTACTCGTGAAACTCCTAGTGGCGGCCTCTCGTCCAAGTGTGGTTTATTTTCAGGAGCGGGTGCATGAAGAAATAGCGCATGAAGAGTGCGTGATCGTCAATCGTAAAGGACCGCCGAAAAATCTATTCATACCTCTTCATTACGGTAGTTCTTCTTACAATTTTTCAAAGCGCATGAAGAGACGGCAGTAGTCTGCTTCGGTATAGCTTTTCTGTAATACCCAGAATCTTACGGAGCTTTTCTCATGTGGCTACTTATTAAGCGACTTCAAGCATTGTTGAATCCCAAGGAGCGGCGTCTCTCCTATGCGCTGCTCGGACTGATGGTTCTTGCCGGCCTCATCGATGCGCTAGGCGTGTCATCGATCCTACCCTTTATGGCCGTTGTGGGAAACCCTGACCTGATACAGACGAATCCGTGGCTGCATCGCCTCTTTACCTGGGGGGAGTTTGAGTCTACCACCACCTTCCTTGTGGGGTTGGGCTCAGCGGCGCTTGGAGTAATGGTCCTTAGCAATGCGGTGTCGCTGGCCAGCTCGTCGGCCATCATACGGTTTTCCTACAACCTGGGGCACAGTCTTTCAACGCAGATCCTATCGAGTTATGTGCAGCAGCCATACGCATATTTTTTGGAGCACAATAGCTCGAACCTTGTCTTAAATTGTACCGATGATGTTGCCCGTGTAGTTAATGGCATCATTAATCCCACATTGCAGGCGATTGCCAAGGCGATAGTCACGATTTGTATCCTGCTTCTGGTGGTGTGGGTCGATCCATGGCTGGCGGTCTTGTTTGGGACCGTGATAGGGACCGTCTATGCGGTCGTGTTCCTGAATATTCGTCGAAAGGTGACCAATTTTGGAAGAGCTAGTAAAGCCGCGAACCGGGAGCGCTTTCGACTCGCTACAGAGATATTGCATGGGATCAAGGAACTAAAGATCCTGGGACAAGACGAAGCTTATCAGGAACGGTTTGCCAAGTGCTCGGCGTTGTACGCGAAGAATCAATGGATGAGCGCCGCTGTGAGTCATGTGCCACGATACGCCATTGAAAGTATTGCGTTTGGATCGGTGATTTTGCTGGTGCTTTATCTGCTGGCGACCCACCAGGATTTCAAAGAAGCGCTCCCTTTGATGGCGCTGTATGCGTTTACCGCCTATCGGCTGCTGCCGGCATTCCAGCAGATCTTTAGCAGCGCCACTACGGCACGATTCAACATGGGCTCACTGGAGGCGGTTGAAGAAAAGCTGAAGACGCTGGGAGGAACACCAGCCTCAGACACCAAGCCGATCGTGGAAGCCAAGCCGAGGCTACCGGTGAACGAGGATGTCGGCTCTTTACAGCAAGAGGTAGGTCCGTTACAGCAAGAGATTGTGTTAGAGAATCTGGTATTCCAATACTCCAATGCCCCCGTTCCTCTTATCAACAACCTGAATCTCACCATACAGCGTAATACGACCGTGGCCATCGTGGGGAGCTCCGGAGGAGGGAAGACAACGATCGTTGATATTATTTTGGGGTTACTTGAACCGCAAGACGGTACCTTGTTGGTGGATGGGATTCCGATAACCGCAAGCAACGTGACTTCATGGCAGAAACACCTGGGGTATGTTCCACAACACATCTATTTAGCCGATGACACCCTTGCGGCGAACATCGCATTCGGTGTGACATCCAGAGATCTGGATGTCGATCGCGTGGAGCATGCGGCACAGATCGCCAAGCTTCATGAGTTTGTCGTTGAAGAACTGCCGAACGGGTATGAGACAATGGTTGGCGAGCGTGGTGTGAAGCTCAGTGGCGGCCAGAGGCAACGCATTGGAATCGCTCGGGCATTGTATAGTGATCCGGATGTCCTGATTCTTGATGAAGCGACGAGTGCGTTGGATAGTCTCACCGAGGACGCGGTGACGGACGCGATCCGAGACATCTACCATGAGAAGACGGTCATTATGATCGCCCATCGCCTGAGGACGGTTCAGCAGGCCGATGTTATTTATCTGTTGGAGAACGGATCCGTCGCGGATCAGGGGACCTACGCCGAACTTCTCGAAAAGAACGAGATATTTCGTCGCATGGCAAAAGAAGGAATGCAGCCGGCTGATGATTACTACTCGCGAATCGGAAATTAAGAGGCTGAGAGACTCGCGGATTGGTTTGCTATCAGTCGTCGATAGGGAAGAAGGACTGTTCGCTTATTCGAAAGTTATTGAGGAAGCTGTTGCGGTTGTCACCGGTCCGGCCAATTCTCCGGCTGGTTTCAATTCTTACCGCTGCGCGGATTCTACCTCAGAAACAGGAAGTGATACGATGACAGAGAGATGGAAGATCGCTTCGCTATGGCGGCTGATGCACCTGAAAAGAGAACAGGGGCGGGCTACGATTGCTGGACTGCTTCGTATGACGACGGTGATCCCTCTACATGGCTGGATGAGCCTTTTCTCCTCGATCAGCTCAAACCCTTCCCAGGCTGTCGAATCTTAGATTTAGGCTGCGGAACCGGGCGGTATCTTCGCCGGCTAGCATGTCTCACCGAGTCTGAACGAACCTCAGGACACCTTCACGAAGTAAGGGACCTGATCGTAGCGGCGCAAGACGCGAAGCTGACGATTGAGTGCATTGAGGAGCCAGTCATGACCGAGGCCATGGTGCCCCAGCGTTCTTCCTGGCGGCATAAGCTTGACTGTCCCACCTTACTGCTCCTGGCACTCAGTAAATAAGCAGGGAGACAGTTCAGGGCATTTCCTATCGATGTCTGTTGTGCTCCGCCCGCCGCCTTTGTTAAGGTGACCGGTCTTTGGCTCTTCCAGCGAGAGGAACGTATGGCAATGAATGACAAACAAGTTATTTTTTCACTCGTTAATGTCGGCAAAGTCTATCCACCGAAGAGACAGGTGCTGCGGGAGATCTATCTCGGTTTCTACTACGGCGCGAAGATCGGGGTGCTGGGCTTGAACGGTTCTGGTAAAAGTTCGCTGCTCAAGATCATCGCGGGTGTGGATCCGAACTATACGGGCGAGATCACACGATCGAAGGGCTACAGTGTGGGTCTGCTTGAACAAGAACCTCAGCTCGATGCGAACAAAACGGTCAAGGAAGTGGTCGAGGAAGGGAAGGCCGAGTTGGTGGCGCTGCTGCACGAGTACGAGGCGGTCAGCAACAAGATCGGCGAGGTTGGGCCTGATGAGATGGAAAAGCTGCTCGACAAACAGGCTCAACTACAAGAAAAGATCGAGGCGGCCAACGGATGGGAACTCGAAAACCACCTCGATATTGCGATGGATGCATTGCGCTGCCCACCCGCCGATCAAAAAGTCGGGACCCTGTCGGGCGGTGAGAAACGTCGGGTGGCGCTCTGTCGCCTGATGATCCAAGAGCCGGATATCCTCTTGCTCGACGAGCCGACGAACCATTTGGATGCGGAATCCGTGCAATGGCTTGAGCAGCATCTCCAACAATACAAAGGTACGGTCATTGCCGTGACCCACGACCGATACTTTCTCGACAATGTCGCCGGCTGGATTTTGGAACTGGACCGAGGCCATGGGATTCCGTTCCAAGGGAATTACAGCTCTTGGTTGGAGCAGAAAAAGGACCGTTTGGAAAAGGAGGAAAAAGCGGAGTCGAAGCGGAAAAAAACGCTGGAACACGAGTTGGAGTGGATCCGGATGTCGCCGAAAGCGCGGCAGTCCAAGGGCAAGGCGCGCTTGAATCGCTACGAAGAGCTGGTCAATCAAAAGCAGGACCAGGTGGCGGAGGATCTAGAAATCTACATTCCACCGGGGCCACGGCTGGGCGATGTGGTGGTCGAGGCCAACGGCATCAGCAAGGCCTACAGCGACAAGGTACTGTATGAGAGCGTGAACTTCAGTCTGCCGAAGGGCGGCATCGTCGGTGTGATCGGCCCGAACGGCGCCGGCAAGACGACGATGTTCAAGATGATCATCGGCAAAGAAAAACCGGATGCCGGGTCGATCAAAGTCGGGGAGACCGTCAAGCTCGGCTACGTGGATCAGGATCGGAGCCTCGACGGCAACAAGAGCGTCTACGAGGTCATTTCCGATGGTCAGGACACCATCAAACTCGGCAAGACCGACGTGAATGCCCGCGGCTACTGCGCCCGCTTCAACTTTGCCGGGACCGATCAGCAGAAAAAGGTCAAGGATCTCTCGGGCGGTGAGCGTAATCGCGTGCATCTCGCCCGCATGCTGAAAGAAGGGGCGAATCTGATCATCCTCGACGAGCCGACGAACGATCTTGACGTGAACACGTTGCGGGCGCTGGAGGAAGGCTTAGAAAATTTCGCCGGCTGTGCCGTGATCAGCAGCCACGACCGCTGGTTCCTCGATCGCATCGCGACCCACATTCTTGCCTTCGAAGGTGACAGCAAGGTGGTCTGGTTCGAGGGGAACTACAGTGAGTACGAAGCGGATCGAAAGAAACGCTTGGGCAAAGAGGCCGACCAACCGCACCGGATCAGGTATCGAAAACTCACACGGTCGTAACTCACGCCTCTCATGAAACCTCGCGCGATCGTCACCGGGGCGGCGGGACTGATTGGGCAGTACTGCGTGAAGTCCGCCTCGCGTTGGGCGCCGGACTGGGAAGCGCGGGGCCTCAGCCGCACCGACCTCGATCTCACGGATCACATCGCTGTCGAGCGAACTTGGCGGCATCTGAAACCCAATGCCGTCATCCACTGTGCTGCCCTGAGCCGAACAAAGGATTGTGAGCAAGATCCCCAACTCGCTCGCCGCATCAACGTGGACGTCACAGCTCATCTGGCCCGGCTTTCCAAGGACATTCCATTTATTTTCTTGTCGAGCGGCGAAGTCTTCGATGGCAAGACCGGTTGGTACCAGGAGACAGATGAACCCAATCCGATCAACTTCTATGGCAAGACGAAGCTTGAGGCGGAACGGGTGGTGTTGCAGAATCCTCGTCACACCGTGGTTCGGATCGTCCTGACGGCCGGCACGTCGCAGAATGGCGATCGAAGTTTTGTCGAAGATATGTGCCGTGCGGCGAAGAGCGGCAAAAGCGTGACACTTTATGCAGATGAGTATCGTTGTCCATTGCCGGCGGGAGCTATTGCGCGTGCGATGTGGGAGTTAGTCGGCAAGGACGAGTCCGGACTCTTTCACCTTGGGGGACGTGAACGGTTATCACGCTGGGAAATCGGCCAGGCACTCCTGCCCTGGTATCCGGAATTGCAAGGCCGTCTCGTGAAGGGAAGTGCCCGCGATCATACCGGAGCGCCTCGACCCGCCGATCTCTCACTGAACTGTGAGAAAATCCAGGCGCGCTTGTCGTTTCCCATACCGGGGTTTCGGAGTTGGTTGAAAGATCGGGTGCATCGCGGTGCTGATTTGTGGGACTATGGGCCTAGTCTGTTGTGAGGCATAAAGATAATGGAACCGGAGAACGGAATATTCGCATCGGATCCGCTGCCGCTCGTCCTGACGGCCTATCTGTTCATGACGGTGGTCATGGGGGTATTGTGGGCCGTGCAGCAGAAGACCAGGAACGCCGCGATCGGAGATGTCGGATGGTGCTTTGGACTTATTCTCGTCGTGCTGTGGTATGCCACACAAGCAAGCGGCGGTTTCGAGCGAGTTTTTCTGAGCGTGATGCTGGTGACACTCTACGCGGGACGACTGGGTCTCCATATTCTGTTCAATCGCGTGATCGGCAAAGAAGAGGATGCCCGCTACCGCCGACTGCGGGAGGAATGGGGCGAGTCGGCGTCAGCCAAAATGCTCGCGTACTTTCTCCTGCAAGCGCTGGCCGTGGCGGCCTTTTCGCTTCCGTTTCTGGTGCTGATGTGGAATCCCCGCCCTCCCTCCGCGTTGGTTGAGCTCATCGGTTTGATCATCTGGGGCGTCGCCGTCTCGGGTGAGGCCAGAGCCGACAGACAACTTGCTCACTTCCGCGCCGACCCAAGAAATCAGGGCCGCGTCTGCCGAGAGGGTCTGTGGGCCTATTCACGCCATCCCAACTATTTTTTTGAATGGCTGCATTGGTGCTCCTATGTCGTGATGACCTTGGGAGCGCCCGGCTGGGTGTTTACTTGGATCGGGCCGATCGGGATGGGGGTGGCCTTACTCAAACTGACGGGGATTCCACGAACAGAAGCGCAAGCGCTTTCAACCCGCGGAGAGGAGTATAAAGCCTATCAGGCGACGACCAACGCGTTTTTTCCGTGGTTTCCTCGACGAAGATCGGACGCGCCCGCCAATTCCTGACGCCGTCAGACCGGCTGTTGTCCAGTACGCGACCGTTAGACTATCTCTCTCAGCGTCGCGATAGCGCCACCACCGAATTGATTGAAACGCAACAGCGGTTATTTTCTGCTGTCCAGATCGACAAGCCGTGTCCGAGCGATCTCGGCCACTTTGGTGGATGGGTAGAGATTCACCAGTTCTTGGTAGAGCTGCTTGGCATGAGGGACATTCCCTTGGTTTTCTTCGAAGGCGGCCGTTTCAAACAGCTCTTTCGCCTTCTGATCGGAGCAGCCGAGCAGCATCAAGCAGAGGGCACAGAGTACAAGTCGTGCGGTTATCATAGTGATCCTTTCCAGGTGTTTCTCCGCCGTGACGCCTTCGTCTTCGCGGAGGTAGATCCTGATCCAAGCAAATCGATTCCGTAGCGTGGGGCTGAAATCCCCTCGCTTCGACATTGAGGGCAGCGGCTCGGTCGTGTCAATTTTGTGCGGTCGCGGAACATAAATCCACAATCGAAACAAATGGACGGTTCAAGGATAAACCGTCGTGCTCGGTCCCAACCCACCGTTTTTACCACATGAGCCAAGTGTTCCTCCACCTGCCGTTCAGGAATACCGAGCATCCGAGCCAGTTGATCGGTTGTAAGTCGAGTATCGGTCAGAAGATCGATGATGCGCTGACGGAGCGTGCGCTCAGGAGGCAGCATGCCCGTATGGTAAGGACTGGGTCAAAGAAAAGCCAGATGATCTAAGCGGGTCTTCCACGAATCGTCTTATGTCTTGCGCACTTAAAGGTTGCACCGCTGCTTCCATTCTGTCAGAATCCATCCCCGCGTCGAATGTCACATCACCATCAACCAAGTGGGCCGAACGAATCCTTCGTGTACCGGAACGTTTTCTTCCGACCCAGCGTGCTATAGACCAGGAGGTTTGGGGCAATGAAATTCCTCGCAGTCCATCCCGGTCCGCTCATGTACACCAAGATCTACCTGCGTCTGGAACCGCTCGGTCTCGAGATGGTGGCGCAGGCATGCCGTCAAGCGGGACACGATGTCCGGTTGATCGACTTGCAGGCCGATACGTGGAAAGACTACGAGGCGCTCATCAGGACCTGGAAGCCCGACGCGGTCGCATTCGGTTGTAATTACCTGGCGAATGTTCCGGAGATCGTGGATTTGGCGAAGCTGACCAAGCAGGAACTGCCGAATTCGTTCGTCTTTGTCGGAGGCCATAGCGCCTCGTTTGTAGCCAAGGATTTTTTGGAACACGGCAACGGGGCCATCGATTGCGTGCTGAAGGGCGAAGGAGAAGTCGCTGCTCCCAAGTTGCTCATGGCGGTCGAACATGATCGTAAGGCGATCACGAAAGTGCCGGGAGTTGTCACGCTTGACGGCGAAGGACCTCCGGCACAGTTCATCGAAAATCTGGACGATGTCCGTCCGGCACGCGATCTGCTCCGCAATCGGCACAAGTACTTCATCGGGGTGCTGGATCCGTGCGCTTCGGTCGAGTTCGCGCGGGGTTGTCCCTGGGATTGTTCCTTCTGCAGCGCCTGGACCTTTTATGGCCGCAGTTATCGAACGGTCAGCACGGAAAAAGCGGTGGAGGAGTTGGAACGAGTTCAAGAGCCGGGCATCTTCCTGGTCGACGACGTGGCCTTCATCCAAGCCAAGCAGGGCATGGAGATCGGCGAAGCCGTGGCCCGGCGAGGGATCAAGAAGCAGTATTATATGGAGACACGCGGCGATGTCTTGCTGCGCAACAAGGAAGTCTTCCAATTCTGGAAGACGCTCGGACTCCAGTACATGTTCTTGGGCGTGGAGGCCATCGATGCGGAAGGCCTCAAGATGCATCGCAAGCGCATCTCATTGGGCAGAAACTTCGAGGCGCTCGAATTTGCACGGTCCCTTGGGATCACGGTCGCCATCAATCTCATCGCCGATCCGGATTGGGATCGGGAGCGGTTCGAGGTTGTTCGGCAGTGGTGTTTGGACATTCCGGAAATCGTGAATATCAGCGTCAACACCCCATACCCCGGCACCGAGAGCTGGGTTACGGAATCCCGCAAACTCCACACACGGGATTACCGTCTGTTTGATATTCAGCACGCCGTGATGCCGACCAAGATGCCGCTTCCGGAGTTTTACGCGGAATTGGTCAAGACCCAACAAGTCTTGAACAAGAAACATCTGGGCTGGGCCGCGCTCAAGGGCACGGCCAAGATCGCAGCCGGCCACTTGATGCGGGGCCAGACCAATTTCATCAAGATGCTCTGGAAGTTCAACAGCGTCTACAATCCTGAGCTGCAAATGGCGGATCACCGCCGGCCGGTCGTCTACGAAATGACTCCGCCGCCGGAGCATAAAGACAAGGTCGACGCGAAACAGCTGTACATCTTACCCGCGAAAGGCCGCCAGGGTCGGGCCATCGACGATTCCACCGAGACCTTTGTCGACGAATCCCGTATGGGAACCGCGGTCTGACACTCGCCAAGGTAGCGGACGAAGAAGTACTACTGGATGAAATGCCGACCTTCGAAGGGCCGCTGCGGCCTGGTGATCGATGAATCCAGTGAGCAGTTTGTGGAAGCCACGCGCACAGGGTCAGCATCTAGTTGCATCCCGCGTTTCGGCTCAAGGCCACTCTCTCTAACCCTAGGGCTACAGTTTCGAAACTCAGTCCGCTTCAGATTGAAAAAACATCGTGGCGATAACAAATCAGTAACCGCATGCCTTTTGATCCATCACCGCTCACCGGCCCTATTCATCAATTCCCTCGATGACCGTCACGCTGAGCTGCTCCAGAAGCTTTCGGTTTCTCTGTAAGAATTCACTCTTGGCTCCAGTCATGGTCGGCAATTGAACGGACTTCAGAATCCCAGAAACATCAATGTATAACTCACTGGTGAACACCCCTGCCGGACCCCTGCAGGTCCAGGAAGCTCGTTCATTCGAAGAGGTAAATCCGACATGCATGGTCATGAACTTGCCCGTCGGGTCGACTCGCGTCGAGACCCACCAGTGCTCGGTCTGTGAGCCTGAGCCGGAGCATGGATTGGCAGCAGGCTTCACATGGCGGACCACCATGGGTCGGACCACATCGAGCTCTCCGCGAAACCATCCTTCCGCCACCGGTTCGAGCGGGATCTCAAACTGCACGGTCCCATCAAATTGTGCATAACCGATCTTTGCATAACTAGATTGTGGATCATGCTGCACCCGATGCTGAATCAACAGTCGAATCGGAGGCGACCAATCGATCACATCAAACGAGTAGTTCTTGCCCAACAGATGGCTGCGATAGAGTACTTGCGCCGGCAATGCCCAGGGGCCTTTCAACGCGTCGGCAAGGTCTCGGAACACATCCGCGGGCTTCAGTTGTACATTCGCGCGGACCGTCGCCCGCTTCTTCACCGGCTGCGGGTCTCGGCCCAGGTCCCGCTTCTGAGGCGCGCCATGGATTCCGACTTTGGCGATGCCGTTTTCGTTCGTCCGGACGGATTTTTTGACATCGCCGAAGCCCACCCCCGCATCCTGGATGCGCGGTCCTGGATTCTCGAGTTCCACGATGCCTTCGGTGATCTTATAGCCGGCCTTCGAATCCATCTTAAGCCCGCCTTCGACGAGCGTCCATTCCACGTCGGCCCCCTTGATTGGTCCGTTTTCTGGCATGGAGAAGTCGAGGCCGACACTGGCAAAAAGCCATGACGTGCAGGCTACGTTGCTTCGAGTAGGAAGATCTAAATCCCCCAGATCGAACGAGAGCGCCGCCGTCAGCTTCGCGTAGTGGCCCGGCTGTCGGGTCTTTGTTCGCTCCAACGGCGGAGCCGGGTCCATGCTGATATCGATCTTCACGGCATTCATGACGGTGGCCAGTTCGGCGAGCGAGAGCAGCGCCGTGGCAAGGTTGTGGGCCATCGAGAGGTTTTTTACATACTTATTCAGGAGTGCATCTTCCCCTTTTCTATACTCTATGAGTTCCTTCCGTCGATAAATCGATCGGAGATCCGTTTCCTCGCTGAGCTTCCGGTAGGACTCCATTAAACTGATCTCGTCGTGCAGTTGTCTAAGCGGCCCGAATATCCATTTGAGACCGGCCGCCCAGCCGCTGGCGGCTTTTGATGTGGCGATGCCTTCGTCTGACCCGAACCCGCAAGGATCGCCAGCCTGGTAGCTGGAGACCCGCCACATCTGCGATTCAGTATTAGAAACGAGACGCAACGGCCTTTCTGCGGCCTGTGACGGGGGACTCTGTCGGCTGATTGCAGACGTGGTGGCATACTGGATTCCCAGCGCAATGAATTCCGCGGCTAAATGTTTGAGCATCAGGACTTGTTGGAGCCCAGTCAGGTGGACCGATGTGAAATCCTTCACGGTCAGAAGATCGTAGGGGCTCGTAGACTGCCGGCCCAGTTCGACGATCAGGCCGGCCCACGTCCGAACCGTGGGACTAGAATCATTGACCCCCGCCCTGATTTCGTCCAGCAATATGGTCGTCATCAGGTGCCTGGCGCGCTCATCCTTGAGGGCCAGGGCAAGATCGGCTTCGATCTCTGAAAAAGGCGCAGTCACCTGATCAGCCGCCGCTCGTGTCAGAATTTCGACTTCCCAGTCTCCAAGCGGAAGGCCCATTTCAGGTTTGGCCGGGATGCCGACCACCGTCCGTCGCTTGGAATCGAGGATGGCGAAGCCGGCCGCCGTCAGCGCCGCCGTCAGCGTGCGGTGGCCCTCCGGTCCTCCGGCTAAGATGCGTTTCGCCAGGTCTGCTGGATTCCCGGTAGCAGTCGCTGTGGAAAAGGATCTCGGCTCGGGACGGGATTGCGCCGATGGAGGGGGTGCTTCCGGTACGGGCAGGGATTCCTGTGTTGTCGCCCGTTCGCGAGGTGAGGGCTCGATGGGTGGCGAGTAGACTTTCTTGGGATCGTATTCCGGCGGGTTTGAGGACGGCAGGTGCTTGGTTTCGCCTCCGCACGCAGCGGTTACAAGGAGGACAAGGACCAGTGAGATACGAAATCGCACCGAAGTTCTCCCTATTGGCACGCCGAAACGGCTGGAGTGGCCGCCATGTTAGCCGACGAGGGGCGATTCTTCAAGGTCGTCCATGATAAAAACCGTGCATTTGCAGTTCAGTTTGGCCGTTGCTATTGAAACTGACTCTGCGTACAATCCGGTCGGTTTTGTCGAGAGGTGTCGATGCGATACCTGACACTGTGCATTCTCTTCCTCTTGCCGGTCCTCACTTACGCCGGCAACATCAAAGACACGGATCTTATCTCCAGCAACACCTTCTTCCTGTCGCCGAGCACACACAAGACGGTGTTCATTCAGGCCCGCAATTCGTCCGATAATCAGGGCGTCTCGTTTCATGATCTCGGACCACGCTTAGCCGCGAAGGGGTATCAGGTCGTGAACGATCCGGACCGCGCGCACTACATCGTGTTGGCGAACATCGTCTACTGCAACATCACGAAGCCCGAGATGCCGGTCGAGGCGATGGTGGCAAGCGGCTATGGATCCGCCTTCAACTCGACGATGGGTGCCATGCAAGGCCTTGCCGGCATGGCGAGCATGGCGGGCCCCTATGGTGCGATGGGCGGCGCGGCGGCCTCCATGGGCTTGAGTGCCATTCAAGGCATCGGCGATCTGTTTGGTTCTTCGCATTCAGCGCCCAAAATGCCGGATGACGTAAACTATGCCTGCGTGGCCGACGTCCAGATCACCGAGCAAGGTGCCGTGCCGCTTCCCGGTGGAATGAAATCAGGAACAGGGGAGGAGCCCGGCGTGTATCAGACCAGGCTGGCTGCCGATGTGCACCAAAAGAAATTGGATGAAAACGAAGCGACGCCGTTGCTCCAACAGAAACTGAGTGCAGCCGTTGCGGGAAACTTTTAGTGCCGTGACGCGTATCTCGCACAACAACAAACCGGATGGGAGCAGGCGGTGCTTTTTCTCGCTCGTCACGTTGCTTCTGTTGGTGGTGACCACCGGCTGTTCCAACGTGATCCGATCCGGTCTCATGAACAGCAACACCATCTTCCTGGATCCCAACACCAATCGAAGCGTGTATACCCAGCTCAGGAATGTGTCGGAGAACCAACAGGTGACGTTGAGCGAGGTGAACACGAAGCTCACCACAAAGGGATATCAGCTGGTGCAGGAGCCGGAGCAGGCGAACTACTGGATACAGGCCAAGGTGATCTACTGCCATAAGACGGCCGATGGTGTGACGCCGGAAAGCGTGGCCAAATCCGGCGCTGGCTCAGGCGTCAGTAGCGGAGGCGCCGCGATGATCTCGGCGGGCTCCATGAATGACGGATCTGTCATGGGAATGGCCGGCATGCCGGACATGAGCGCGATGATGAGGCAGGCCATGGCCATGAGCGGTGGACGGGCTGGATTTGGAGGCATGTCCGGTTTCTCCGGCATGCAGCCACCGCCGAAGGAAGATGGCGTGACCTACTTGTGCATTGCCGACGTCCAAATCACAGACCGCAAGATCGGCAAAGCGATCGGTCAGCCGGCCGGAGGTCACTCATCAAGCGGTGTCAAGGTACAGCAGATGCGAATGGTCGGCCACGTGCGGCAAAAAAGTTTAGACATTCCCGAAGCCACCCCGATCGTCCAAGAGAAAATTTCCACCGGGATTGCAGGGCTGTTCTAGAGCCTTTTGGAGTTCTCGTTTCTCGGCATTCTCACCGTTTTGTTTTCTAACTTCGCTGTGCTCGGGAAATGCAATCCCGTGCTATACGAATAGAAATGGGCAGGTCCTGTGCCTGCGCGGATCGGCCTAAACATAGTTTAGCGGCACGAAGACTGCGGCGTTATATGCAAGAAGAATCTCGATGAACGATAGCCTAGTAACGATAGTTGGTAGCTCCTATTTTGAACCAATCAGTCTATTACTCGAAAGGCTAGACAAATACGACAATGCGAATTCAAACGAGGTACAAGCTGGTTACAAAATCAATGGTTTTGCTTCTGCGATTTGTATTCTTGCAGTGGTGTGCCTTGAGTCGTATGTAATGAGGGTTCGCTACATCAACAATGCGACCCAGAATGAAATCGATAAAGTTCCAGTACCAGTCTACCTTAAAAAGCTTTATCAAGATTTCCCTTTTGAAGACGATTTGTTCGAAATACATATTCTGAGAGATGCATTAGTACACAATCATTTATGGGAGGTTTCCTACTCTTGTGACGATGAAACGGCGATGATTCTCCAGTCAGTGAATAAGCGGAGTAGTGGAGATACGAAGTATCAGCGATATGTTGACACAGAAACTAATTTAACTAAGAAGCTTCGTTTGAGTGTGAGCCCCATTAAGGTAGGAAAAAGTGATGCTATTTCCGTGCTCCAGACTATGTGGAAGATTTTAATCTTTTTAGAAAAGAAGAATACAAGGCAATGCTACGTTTCACATCTGCGTGCCGTACACAAAGGCGAGCGTAGACGCTTCGGCGAGATCTTGGGCATGCCAGAGACATGCACATAACTAGGCGCTCAAGCCGACTCACTACGTTGGCCCTTCGCACCCACCTTGCTCGCGGCTTAGCTCCACGTTTGGGTGATGCTTCACATCCTCCGAACGGCCAAGATCCACGCGGGTGTTAGTTGGGTTGCAAAGCACACAATCTCCATTTTTGTTGGAGGCGGTAAGGTCATGAGCGTTCAACCCATTGTCTTGAGA
>JAHBWU010000032.1 GCA_019636835.1 Nitrospira sp. | reverse complement strand
TTTTTGTCATTAAGGAAGTACCGTCATCATGTCCATAGTACGCGCGCCTCATGACCGTCGCAGCGATATTCGGAATATCGCCATTATCGCCCACGTCGACCACGGCAAGACGACCTTGGTCGATGCGGTGCTCCGCCAAACTCACGTCCATCGCAAGATCGACGATATGGGCGAACGCATCATGGACTCGATGGATCAGGAACGGGAGCGTGGGATCACGATCCGGGCTAAAAACGCCAGCGTCATCTACAACGGTGTGAAAATCAACATCGTCGATACTCCAGGCCATGCCGATTTCGGCGGTGAAGTGGAACGCACGCTCCGGATGGTGGACGGTGTCTTGATTTTGGTCGATGCGAAAGAGGGCCCCATGCCGCAAACGACCTTCGTGTTGCGGAAAGCCTTGGCGCTTGGGCACAAAGCCATTGTCGTCATCAACAAGATCGACCGGCCGGACGCCGTCATCGACGACGTCGTCAACCGCACCTTCGACCTGTTCGTTCATCTGGGAGCCACCGACGAACAACTCGATTTTCCGATCGTCTACACGTCGGCGATTAGAGGGATCGCCACGCTGGACGTCAACAAACCGGGTACCGACATCATCCCGCTGCTCGATACCGTGCTGGAGAAGATTCCGGCCCCAGCCATTACCATCGAGGCCCCGCTCCAAATTCTTGTGCTGGCCCTTGTGCAAGATCCCTACAAAGGCAAGATGGGGATCGGCAAGATCCAGTCCGGTTCAATTGCCCGGCGGCAGAATGTCATGGTCCTCGGCAAGAACGGCGCGCAGATTCCAGGAAAAGTGTCCGACCTCGCGGTCTATTCAGGTCTTGAACGAGCCGACACCGAACAGGCAGCCGCCGGAGAGATCGTCGCGGTCGCTGGGCTTGATGAAGTGAGTATCGGCGATACCATCGCCGATATCGACAGGCCGGTTGCGCTCCCGCGCGTCTCGATCGATGAGCCGACCGTTCAGATGACCTTCTCGGTGAATAACAGTCCTTTCGCCGGACGTGAAGGCAAGTTCCTGACGTCACGCCATTTACGTGAGCGCCTGTTCAAGGAACTGGAAACCAATGTGTCGCTCCGCGTCAATGAGACGGACAGCGCCGACCGCTTCCTCGTGGCGGGCCGAGGCGAACTCCATCTCTCCGTGTTGATCGAACAGATGCGACGGGAAGGGTACGAGCTTCAAGTCTCGCAACCGGAGGTCATTCTTCATCGTGAAGGCGGGGCCGTCATGGAGCCGTACGAGGAGTTGACCATCCAGGTGCCGGAAAACTATCAGGGCACGGTCATCGAAGAGATCGGCAAACGCCGCGGTGAGATGCGGCACATGCGCCTCATTCATTCCGATGTCGGGACGAGTGAGATGCACTTGGAATACCACATTCCGACCCGAGGCATCATGGGGCTGAAGAACGTGCTGCTGGCGAAAACCCGCGGGACCGTCATTATGCACCACGTCTTCACGGCCTACGAACCGGCGGAAGAGCGGGATCTGATCGTGGCCCCGCATGGCTCGCTTGTGGCCTACGAGGACGGCCTCAGTACGGGCTATGCCATCTTCATGACACAGGAACGCGGTGCCATGTTCATCGGACCCGGCATCGACGTCTACCGAGGGATGGTTGTGGGCCAGAACAGCCGAGATGAGGACCTCGATGTGAATGTGTGCAAGGAAAAGCACCTCTCCAACATGCGGGCCTCCGGTTCAGACGAAGCCTTGGTGCTCACACCTCCGCGCGAAATGACGCTGGAATTCGCGTTGGAATATATCGGAGCCGATGAGCTGGTCGAGGTGACCCCGCAAAACCTGCGCCTGCGGAAGCGGCTGTTGAATCCGGAAGACCGCCGCAAAGCCAGAAAGGCGGGGAAATGAAATGTCGTTCGTGAAGCGTGAAGCGTCGTTCGCTTGCGAGATACACTTCACGAGGAACGAGATTTGAGATGAGAATCCGCAAGAAATCGCCCAAGCCCTCCGCCAAACGGCCTCCGCTCTATTTCATCGGCTATCGCGGCACTGCCCCATCCACCGAGGAGTTGAAGCTCCTGTATGAGCGGGAGTATGGCGCGCCATTGGCCATCCGGCATGAAGAGGGTTCGGCCGAGTCCTGGCAGGCAACGCAAGGTCCTTGGTCGGCCCACGTCGTGATGCCGTTGCCGATGAGCCATGTCGCCGAGATCATGAAGCAACTGTCTTGGGAGCACGACCTCATGGGTGCCGTCGCGCCGTCCGTCGCCTCCCCTCGAGACATGCCCGATACCGTCCTGCTTGCCGCGCGCCTGGCCCGCTGTCTGACTCTCCTGACACAGGGCACTGCCCACGACGTGATCACACAAGCGTACGTCAATCCTTCGGACTGGCAACCACGTCCCCTCACGAGCTTTGTCCTGGATGACCACCTTTCGATCGTCCATGACGACACTTCTCGACCGGACCAAGTATGGTCTTACTCGCTTGGCTTGAGCAAGTTCGGGCTGGACGAGGTCGAAGTGTTTATGGCGAAAGGACTTTCCGACAGCGCGGCAAAGGAAGTGCTGATTGAGTCGGCCGGCGAATTGCTGCGCGTGGGACATTCTCCGAAAGTGGGAACAGCGCTCGAGCTTCCTCAGCTGAGTCGCACGATTCGCATCAGGAACTATCGGACCGTCGCACCAGCCGGTCGGATGTTGGGATTCCGAGAGCTTCAAACCTCGTAAGTCCGTCGATAACTCAACACGTTATCCACTCACATTCAATGCTGGGCCTATCGGGCCGTTGACATCCCTTTCAAGCACAGGTTACAAAGTTTATGGTTCGTGGTGGGGTCCTGCCAATTCGAGACCTCAGTACAGCAATCACCTATACAGATGGTTTAATAAGGAGGTTTGTGATGAGCGACGTGGCACCGGAAATTAAGGTGGGCGATACAGCACCGGACTTCAATCTCAAGGATCAAGACCAGAAGGACGTGAAGTTGAGCGACTATAAAGGCAAGAAGAACGTCGTGCTCTGCTTCTATCCCCTCGATTGGAGCCCGGTCTGCCAGGGCGAAAACAAGTGCTTGAGCGATGACTTCCCCAAGTTCCAATCGGCCAATGCGGAGTTGTTCGGCGTCAGCTGCGACAGCTTCTTTTCCCACAAGGCCTGGGCGGACTCCATGGACCTCAAGCACCGGTTGTTGTCGGACGTCCATCGGACAACGGCCAAGTCATATGGCCTCTACTTTGAACCGCTGAACTGTTCCAAGCGCGCGACCGTGATCGTCGATAAGAACGGCAAGGTCGCCTACGCGAAGGTGCAGGAAATCAAGACGGCGCGAGAGGACAAGGAGATCCTCGATGCGCTGTCGAAGTTGAACTAATGATACAGGACTGAGCAACGAGGACTGAGGACTGGGTGGCTCCGTAGCTCAGTCCTCAGCACTCACTCCTCAGCACTCGTTATGAGCGGAATCGTCGAAGACGTCAGCGACGCCAACTACAAAGAATTCACCGACAGCGCCGGTGCGGTCGTCGCGTACGGCCTTGCCACTTGCGAGCCCTGCAAGGCGTACGATCCTATTCTTGAAGCGACCGCTGCGAAATTCCCCGAGATCAAAATCGGCAAGGCCAAGATGCATGTGCCGGGCCGCTGTCGTGAGATCAAGAAAACCCACGCGTTTGAAACGTATCCCACCACGCATTTCTTCGCGCATGGTACATTACTCCTCACGCGCGAAGGAGTCGTCGAGCCGGCCGAACTCGCCGCACTCATTTCGGATCACCTGCTCACGTAGCGGTCGATGCACACTGAATCGAGAGAAACCTTTCCACCGCAGCCGGATCACCGGACGCGTTGGAAGGGGCGGTGAGTTAGGAGGCAACCTGAGCATGAACAACACGATTGCGGCGCTCGTATTCGGTGTCACCCTGGCCTTTTCATTCCCGGCTCAGGCCCATACCGACGAATTTTTCGAATCTGTTGAGGCCCCGCACGGGGGGCAATTGCGCATGACCGGTCCGTTTCATATGGAACTGGTCGCCAAGGATGGAGACCTGACGGTCTACGTCACCGACCACGCGGACAACGCCATCAGCGTGGATGGCGGCTTAGCCAAGGCAAACATCGAGAACGGGTCAACAAGGACGCAGGTGAACTTGCATCCGGTAGGAAACAATATCCTCAGGGGATCCGGCGCATTTTCGCTGACCCCAAGTACCGTGGTGGTCGTGTTCATGAAGCTGCCGAATCAAGACGGCTATGCCGCCCGCTTCATGCCGTTGAAACCGAAAGGCGAACAGGGCGAGAAAGCTCCATCCCACGCGGATGATGCCGGCCCCCACCACCATCACCACCCACCGAAGCATTGATGGGGAGAACCGATCATGAAACATCTGTTGGGAAACGTAGCTCTTGGCGTAATGTTGCTCGTGGCCGTGCCGGTCGGAGCCCACTCAGCAAAACACACAGACCCCGTGAAGGCCCTCCACGGCGGGCAATCCCTTAGCGCGGGACCCTATCACCTCGAACTGGTCGCGAAGGACGGAGAACTGATCCTGTATGTGGCCGATCATTCCGACAAGGCCATCCCTACTGATGGGGCGAAAGCCAAGGCCACCATCCAGCACGGGTTTGAGAAGGACAACATCCAGGTGGAGTTGGAACCGTCCGGTGACAACATGCTGAAGGGTACCGGGGAATTTACGATAAACCCCGATACCGGGATCATTGTCTTCCTTCGATTACCGGACCAGGAGGCCTACGCAGCCCGCTTCACTCCGCTCAACCCCAAGGGCGGCGCCGCACAAACAGGCGAGCACCACCACAAGCCGAAACATTGATCGCAACCGGCTTGGTGCAAACGTTGAGAAATCAGGGCAGCAAATTCGCCGACGGCTTGTCCATATAGGTCAAGAGGGCGATCACCCCCGCGCCGACCAGCAGCCATAACAGGCCGCCTTTCCAATTCCTCTGGCTGAACGAAAACACGCTGATCAGGAACAGCAGCGACCCCACAATCCCGATAAACATCGAACCCGTCGCACTCATCGTTCCCTCCCGAGCAGAGGTTCTCTGTTTAGCATGTCGAGAGGTAGGAACTCCAGGGCATGCGCGTGATATACAAGGTTGAGTACCAGCGCGTTCCGGTGGTAGTCATGGATGTGACCGAGCAATCTGCTACCTAACTTCTGCTCAGCACTGTTCGGGCTCTTTGTCTTCGAACAGTGAGCGCACGGCTCTACTGCTAGCCGAACAGCCGTTCAAGGAGCGACTCGCGGCTTATCTCACAATGCGCAGCCACATCAGCGAGAATGGCCGCGAGGGTGCCGATGCGAAGCGGGGTATGCTGGGGGATCGTGAGATGATGCTCGCCATGCTCGTAGGTGGTGAGCCGAAGGTGACTACCGGCTTGGCGGGTAATCGAGTAGCCGAGTTTGCGAAGAGCCTGAGCGAGATCACTCCCGGACAGATCGCGGGGAAGCCTCATACGGCGATAACTTCCTCGCGGACATGGTGAAGGCGGACGATCTTTGGGGCCATGCCTTCTTCAAAGTGACAACGAACTGCCTCACGGACTTTCCCCGGCAATTCAGCCAGCGTGTCCGCTTCTGTGAAGATCGACTGCCCGAGTGCGCGCGCAATGTACCCGCCCTCAGGTGCCTCTTCAACGACAAAGATCAATTCACTCATGGCCATCTCTCATCAGGGGTGTGTTTGGCACATGGTAGTCCCGCACCCACCTAATGTCCAGCCTGCAACGGCTTATCGCACGAGTATCCAGAGGCGTGGTTTTGACCACCTGGATTTCATGGATCACACCGCCGGGGCCAGCGTTTCGTGGAGGACGGCTTCGAGGAGGCGGCGGCTGTCGGTGTGGGTGGGGGCTATTTCTTCAGGCTGAGTATCGAGGTGATCCCTAAGAACGAGAAGAGCCCATGAAGCAGGGAGGATTAGGCCGACTTCTTGAGTCGCTTGCTTGCATGCAGCACGGTAAAGCCGATGACCTCGTCACCCTCATAACGGATGATGACGTCTTCATCGGTCATTTCACTATCAGTAGCATGACTAGGCTTCTTGTAATTGACGTAGAGCGTGTCGGCTTCTGCATCATAGGTCAGCCAGACGGCATGCTGCGGCGCTCGGTTCACCACCGGAATAAGCTTCAAGTACTCCTGAATATCCGCTATGGCCATACCTGCCTCCTCTGATCATTCAATATGTCGATTGACACATTCGTACCGGTTAGTTGATCGCAGCTAAGCAGACGATTCAGACAAATAGCGAAGCGCCTCGGCTTCGCTCTGTTCAATGGCGATTTCGACCGCTCGCTTGGCGCGGTCGAGAAGGATATGTGCTTCACGACGAGCGCTATGAGACTGTTGCACAGCGGAGACAATCTTGCGCTCAACATCTGAGGGAACGCAACGGAATGGCAGGTTGAGCAGGTCCTTTTCTGAAATAGCAGGATACATACTTGCGCTCGTGTGGAGATCCATCAACTCGCACACTTGCGGCAATCGAAGGTACGTCAGCAACAGTTCAGGCGATACGCTCTGAGGCGTAAGAACCACAAAACCGGAAGAACACACAAAAGAATCCTGCTCCGGCGCAATGATGGCGCTCAATCTGCGGATGGGCCTTACTGTGGAGGCGAGCACGTCCCCAGACCTAACATGCCAGGTCGCGCGGCTTGGCGCTTCGGATTGAGCAACACGATTGCTTGAAACAGTACCATCGGTCTGGATATCGCTGATTTCAATGTAGTCGAATTCTCCGCTGCTGCTGGCGATGAATTCCTCATGTCTGGCTGGAGCAACATCCCGGATCTGCAAATTGTCACGCCCTAGCAACTGAAGCAGTTCGCTGACACGAGGAGAGAAGTATGGCGAATCGACCCGCCTGGCAGCAAACACTTCCGACGCGCGGCGCGTGTAGGTCAGCGGATCGGGAGGATGCCAGTCACCAAGGCCGAGCGCTTCGGTAAGTGTCGCCTCCGCCTGGCTTAATTTGGTGTAGGCTTCTTCCAGTGCAGCAATATGGGCGACCATCGTTCTCTCAACTGCGCTTTGGAGTTTAGGTGACGCTCGGTAAACGAGGACTTCACGCACGCGATCCAACGTCAACTGGAACTGAATCGTCTGCTCACGCTGGCGGGATAGCTGATTGAACCCAAAGCGGCAGCGAAGAAATGCAGTGAGGTAGTACGGATTGATGTCGTGAATCCGCACGAGACCAAGAACCGTGCGAGAAAGCGCGATGCGCTCGTAGTCACGAACGATGCTGGCGAAACAGGGCGTACCAACTTTTGTAATGATGATGTCGCCGCGAGTCGCACAGTCAATCTGTTTGCTTTGTTCGACGAACCAGGACGGAATACGGACAAACTCGGAATCTTGAAGTCGGGTAATCACGAGATGTTCGATGCAATCCACACAGCGGGCGAACGGCACATCACCTTCTTCGTACAGTTCGGTGGCCGCTGGATAAAACGCACTGCCAACCAATGTTCCAAACTCTCGAAGGGCCACGGCATCGTGCTCACGAAGCGCTCGCTCAATGGCTCGATTCTCTTTTGAGAAATACTCTGCGTCCGCACGGTCACCAAGATTTACTTCGTGAAATGGGATGATACTAACTTCCAGCCCCTTCAACAGCGCCTTGTACTTGGCGCCGTCGAAGGGGCGGCTCAGAAAAAACTGAGCTTTTCCTTACTCGCAAACTCGGCGAAGGCTTCGGCGATTCCGTCTTGCGTCAGGCCTTCATGGTTGAAGAGGTCATGCTGGACCACCCAATGACCGTGGGTGTCTCGCAAGAACTTGCCGTCTTTCCCGCGTGCGATGATCTTCTCGCCACTGGTGTCTTTGGACGGCAATCGTTGTGTCGCGAAGAAGATGTTGTAGTCGGCGACGCGCGGGCAGAGCGCTCCGGCCTTGGGATCGTCGTTCCATTTCTGCACGAATAGGACGCTGGTCTTGGTGCCGGTGTGCGGCTTGAACGTATTCGGATGCAGGCCGACCACGGCGAGGATGCGGCAGCGTTCGGCAATGACCTCACGCACCCGCTGGTCGCTCGCGTTGTTGAACCGGCCTTGCGGCAACACGATCGCCATGCGTCCGCCTGGGCGCAGAAAGTCCAGATTGCGCTCAATGAAAAGCAGATCGCGCCCCACGGCGCTTTCCAATTTGCCGTTGGCCTTGTGCGCGAGTTCGTAGGGAGCCAGCATGTCGGTCTGCTTGATGTCACCGGCAAAGGGCGGATTCGCCATGAGCACGTCGAACTGGAAGGCGCGGTAGTCGTCCTTTTTCGCCAGCAGTTTGCGCAGTTTCTTCCAGCCGTTGTTGTAGGTGTCGAGCCATTCTTGTTGTTTGACCGTCTCATCCCACTTCCGCCAGTCCAACGTGTTCAGATGCAGCACGTTGGTCTGCCCGTCGCCCGCGATGAGATTCAGGCAGCGGGCCACGCGGACGCTCTTTTCATCGAAGTCGATGGCAAACACTTTGTCGTTCACATAGTCGTAGCAGCGATGCGGCTTCTTCTCCATGGTGAAGAGGTGCGACGCCGTCAGGCCTTCGTCCTCAAGAATCACTTTCCAGACATGGAAGATGGCGTGAACCGTAAACCCTGCTGAGCCACAGGCCGGATCGATCAACGTCTCGCCCTCGGCAGGGTTCAGCATCTTCACACACAGATCGATCACCCAGCGCGGCGTGAAGTATTGCCCCTTCTCGCCTTTGGCCGATTGATTGACCAGATATTCGAAGGCGTCATCCACCACGTCGAGATTGGAGTTGAAGAGTTTCCAGTCTTCGAGGGAACCGACGCAGACTTGCAGATGGTCCGCCGTGAGTTTGATCTTCTCGTCCGACGCAAAGACGCCTTCCCACTCTTCCTTCGCGTCGTCGAAGAGTTTTTGGATATTGGCCTTAAGTTGCGCGGCGGTATTTTGGTTGCGGAAGCGCAGGTGCTTATAGCTCCCCTGGTAACAGGCCAATTCGTCGTAGAGTTTGGTGAAGATGAGCTTGAAGACTTCCTCGAAGACGTCCACCCCGGCGTTCGCCAGCACTTCGTCTTCCATGTCTTCGATGAGCTGGCGCAGCGAACGGGCGCGCAACCCGTCAGCCTCTCGCTGTGTTTCCTTTTCGATCAGGGTTTGAATGGTCCAGGGTTGTCCCGCGATGTCTTCGATCGTCTGCGTGGCGGTCGGAATGTCCGGGATCTCGACGAAGTAATTGGGATTCTTCCGATGCCACGCCACTGCCTGGCCGCCATCGCTCCATAGGGCAAGCGGTGCGCCGGTTGCGTGGGTGTAACTCTTCAATTGGTCTTTCCCGCCCTGGATAGTCGGCTGCTTTACCTCGACGATTAGATAGGCAACCGTCGGTCGGTCGGCATCGAACACGACTATATCGGCCCGCTTGGATGAGTCCCGTCCGAATGTAATGGGGTGCTCGACCATCAGGCGACCCAGCGGATACTTGTAATGATTGAGCAGACGATGGATCCACAATTGGCGGACAATTTCTTCCGGTTTCGCGAGGAGTTCTTTCCCGCGCTTTTGACAGGTGAGGTAGGGCTTGCTGTTTTTTTCCGTCAGTGTCGCCTCGACGGCTTTAATCGCCGCCGTTTTGAACAAGGTCAACGAGTACTGAACTTTCGCTTCGCTCAAGATTGCGGCAAGCGTCATCGTGCATCCTTTCAGGCTGGGAAAGAGTGAATGGACAAGGGTTCAAGAATCTTTCTGTACGCAGAATCGGCGCCGCAGCTTACCCGTTTTTCCAGGAGGAAACCACGCCCCCGAGGGGATGAAGTGCTGCCTTTCGGCAGCCTACGGATAGGATGTTAGGCGCTCGCCACAGAGAAGCCGCGAGGAAGCAGAATCAGTGGCGTTTTAGCATCATGATGTTATAATGTTTAAACGTCATAAGGAGGAGCCACCATGGCATCGGACACTCGCACGACAATCTACCTGAAACCCAAAGTCTATCGAGCCCTCAAGGTGAAAGCCGCCACCACGGACCGGTCTGTATCCGACTTGGTCAATGCCGCCGTGCTGGAATCTCTTCGAGAGGATGCGTTGGACCTGGAAGCGTTTGAACGCCGTACGAAAGAGCCGTCGCGCTCATTCGAGAAACTTCTCGAGGACTTGAAGCGAGATGGAACCTTATAGCATCGTCATTAAACGATCTGCCGAGAAGGAGCTTAAGGCCGTACCTTCAAGTGACCTCAAGCGGGTCGTCGAGCGCATTCGAGGGTTGGCCCAACAGCCTCGGCCGTCAGGATGCGAAAAACTCTCAGGCGACTCGGAACGCTATCGCGTTCGGCAGGGCGACTATCGCATCGTCTATAGCATCGACGATGCCGCTCACTTTGTTGCGGTCGTAAAGATCGGGCATCGACGTGAGATCTATCGCTAAACTTGCCCTGTTGCCCAGCTTACCCGGCGTAGTCGAACGAGAGGTCGCGGGTTTGGACGAGACGAATATTGTGAAGAGTTCCGCCTGAAAGATGGCCGGCGAGCCGGTCCCAGATGGTCTTGGCGAGGGCTTCTCCCCTCACCGTTTCGGAGCCGAGCACCTTGCGAAGATCCTGTCGGTCGAATGGCTTGATGATCCGGTCCTGCACGAGTCGATCCAGCGCACCGATGTCGGTCACCATGCCCGTCATGAGATCGATCGTTCCGTGAACCGTCACGTAGCAGTCCCAGTCCCGCCCCTGATGCTCCTCTTGGATCGCATTGAACGTATACCGCCTGGTAACGGAGGCAGCTTCAGGGCCGTCGGCTGCGGTGACCTCGGCATAGAGATCTTCGTCCTCACAGAGCCGGAGAGTGTGGAGCGTACCGATATTCCGTCGAGCAGCCATCTTCGTCCACAGCACGTGCGCGAAATTTTCCGAGGTCGGGATCCGGTCTTTGAAGTAGGGCATGTCGAGATTCAGGTTCTTGTGATCGAATTCCTCGATCACGTCCAGCAGCACCCGTTTGAGATCGAACAGGTTGACGACCATGCCGGTTTTGGGGTCGATTTCTCCGGAAACGGTGAGTTCAAGCAGGTAGTTGTGCCCGTGCGCGGGAGGGTTGTAGCAACGCCCAAACGCCGCGCGATTCTTCGCTTCATCCCATTCCGGCCGGACATAGCGATGGGCGGCGGCGAACTCGATACGTTTATTCAACAGAACAGTGGGCATAGTTCTTCAGTGCTGAGTCCTGAGTGCTGAGTTACGAAATGGATGGATGGAACATAAAAACTCAGCACTCGGCACTGCCTCTCAAGTCGGCAAGCCACTCTTCCCTCATGCTGCCGGGGACCGGAACTTCTTCGTGGTATCCGCCATGGATCACTCGAATCGTAACCGGTCGAGTCAGGTCCGCAAAGGCCCTTTTCATCTCGGCGGTCGGCCGAAATCGGACGAAATGAACTGCGCTGATTTTCGTCTCATGGCTTCTGCCACCTTCGAACTCGCCGAACGCTTCTTCCCCCTCGGCAAGGATCGCCACTTTCTCCCCGTGATCCAGTCCCATGAACTGATCGAGCTTTTCTTTCATCTTCGCCTCATCGGTGATCTCGATCAAGAGGGTGGCGCTCAACTCGTTTTGTTGCGGCAACAGGGCATTGTACACATCCAGCTCATCCTGGACCTTGGCCGGTTCGACGATTCGTTCGGCCCGGATCATTTCCTGAATCTGAAACTGCAGCGTTTCCCGGTTTTCGAACACCATGGTGATAAACGGCCCGACAGAAATGCGCCGCCGCTGCTTGAGCGCGATGATCTTCCCGCGAAAGGCTTCTCGCTGCCGTTCATACTCTTCGTACGGGATGACATCTTGAAGCCCGATCGTCTTCATGAATGTGCGCTCTCCTTTCCCAGCATTGAGGCTGGGTTCGGCTCATCTCAGTCCTCAGCCCTCGTGCCTCAGTCCTTCGAAGAAGGCAGCCCATACGCGTCGCGGACTATTTGAATCGGATGCAGGACGGCTTTTCCTCCTGCATGAGCCGATGCGCCGGCTTGATCCAGCTGCAAACCCGCCAGCGGACAGTCCGACGCGACGAAGTCAGCCGGTGCTTGCTCGATTGCGCGCACGGCCTTGCCGGCGATTTTCATGGACAACGAGAAAAACTCCGTTTTGGCGGACCAGGCGCCGTCATGCCCCGAACAATGTTCGATCACCTCGACCTGGGCACCGGCACACTCCATCAGTTCCTTGGATTTGAACCCGATATTCTGATCCCTGAGATGACAGGGAATCTGATAGGCGACTCGCCCGGGCTTTACCGAGAAATCGGTCGCCAGGTGGCCGGCTTTCTTCATCGCCATCAAATATTCACACACATCGAAGGTCCGCTCCGCCACCCGCTTGGTTTTCTCATCGCGATGGAGCTCCGGATATTCGCGTTTCAACATCAAACTGCAACTGGCAGTGGGGACTACCACATCATATCCGTCGACGACCAAGGGATACAATGAATCGACGTTGCGTCGAGCCGCCTCTTGGATCGCCTGAGTATCGCCTATATCAAAACCGGGCATCCCGCAACAGCGTTGCTCCGGCACCACCACCTCGACCCCGTTCTTCTCCAGCACCTGCACCGTCGCCTTGCCGACGTCGGTCGCCTGAAAATTCACGAGGCAACTGGCAAACAGAGCGACCTTGCGGACCGGTGGATCGGCTGTGGCCGTCTTGGTTCGACGGCCGAACCAACGGGGAAACGTCTCTCCGGAAAAATGCAGGACTCGGCGGTCTCGATGAATCCCCATGACTCGTTCAAGCACACGGCGCACCAGTCGGCTCTCCAACAAACTGTTGGTGATGGAGGCGGTTGCGCTGCCGAGTTTTCCGATGACATCCGTCATGATCAACAGGCGATCCCGCCACCGGACACCGCGTTCCTCGGCGAGACGCTTCTTCCAGGCGACCATCAAATGCGGGAAGTCGATTTCATAATGATGCGGCGGGGTATACGGACAATGGTTAAAACAGAGCTTGCAGTAGTAGCATTCGTCGACGACTTGATGATGATCGGCCGGGGTCAGCTTGGCCACATCGCCCTCGTACACGTCGATCCGATCCAGCAGGGTGTTGAACGATGGGCAGAGATTGAAACAACGCCGGCAACCGTCACAGACCTCATAGATCCGCAGCGTTTCCTTCTCCAACTGTTTGGAATCGATCGGTGTGATGAGACTGAGACTCTTCATTCGTCTTTCCAAAAATGACCAGCGGCCAGCCTTCGCCGACGAACTCTCGCCACGTCGCCGAAAACTGACCGCTAATCGTGAGCTGACCCGCAGGCTGTTAGGCCTTCAGAGTATCCAGTCCCTTCTGAAACCGATTGGCATGAGACCGTTCGGCTTTCGCCAAGGTTTCAAACCACTCGGCCAATTCGGGAAACCCTTCGTCCCGTGCGGTCTTCGCCATCCCGGGATACATCTGAGTGTACTCGTAGGTTTCACCCTCGATGGCGGATTTGAGATTGGCGTCGGTGTTGCCCATCGGCACGCCCGTTGCCGGATCTCCCACTTCTTTCAAAAAATCCAGGTGACCGAACGCATGACCCGTTTCAGCCTCCGAGGTGTCTCGGAAAAGCCCGCCGACGTCCGGATAGCCTTCGATATCGGCCCTTCGCGCGAAATACAAATACCGGCGGTTGGCCTGTGACTCGCCTGCAAACGCATGTTTCAGATTGTCGTGACTCTTGGTCCCTTTTAAGCTCTTTCCCATATCAGCCTCCTCCTTATTCGCCCACGCACCTTGCGAAGGTCTTCGCCGTGAAAACCGGCATCTAAGATAGCTCAGCCGTCGTCAAAGGTTCAAGAGGTTCCACGATCTCCGGTTTCCCGTTACCGTTATCGCAATCAGTCATCGCGGTGTCCCGTCGGTCGAGCTAGTGTTTGCACGGCCGAGGGTATGCTAGACTCCCACCGTGTAAAAGCGCGAGAATTCTTAACCACGAGGCCCCATGTGAAGATTTCCATTCGCCGCGTCCTCTACCGAACGGCCGGTATCATCTTGCTGTTCGTCTTCCTTCTATCCGGTTGCGCACAAGACCAGTATCAACGGCGAGCGGATATCATGAAGAACCACGTTGAGAACTTCTACGCGCACCTCAAGGCCAATAGAGTGGGAGCGGCGGTTCACGAAAACGAGCAGATCGAAGTCATGGCCGACCGGATGGCGGACACCGTCAGGAAGCGGGGTCAGTTGCAGGGGACGTCCCAGGCCGGTCGGGAGTTCGCGCTGATGAAAACGGCTCGAGAAACGGCAGCTCAGAACTGGATCGCGTTGGGGCAATATTTCGCGATCAAGCAGCAGCCGGAGAGGGCCCGTGCCACCTATCAACGAGTGGTCGATACCTACACGGACCCGACGGAACAGATCTACCGAGACCAGGCTGCTCGAGCGTTGAAAGACTCGGAGATGGTGTCAGGACCCTCTCCCGACTCGACTCGCTAATCACGCAGACCAGAACACTGGCGGTACGGCCAACCTTTGATTGTCTATGACCCACTTCACTACGTTCACAATGCTCCTGCTGGGCCTCTGTGTGACATGGGCGGGGTGTGTCCATCGAATTCAGGTGGCACCTCTCTCCGCAAGCGCGTCGTCCATCACTATCCCTCGCCCCCTTCAGGCCGTTGTCAGCCCGATTGCCTTGGAAGGCCCGGACCATCGGCCAGGTATCGTCATGCTGGAATGGTCACATCTCGACCTGGAGCAGGCGGTCGTGCAATACTTGCAACAACGAAGCACCTTCGCGTCAGTTTCTTCTGACCCGGCCGACCTGACGCTTCGTGTGGCCACAAAACTGACGCTGACCTCTCACAGCGGCCTCTATCGTTATCGAATCAGGTTGCAAGCAGAGATGAGCGAAGGCGCTCGGCTTCTTAAGTCGTATCTTGCTGATCAGACTGCAGTGGGATCATCGGTTCGGTGGGTCACTGCTTCTGATCGTGACCCCATCGAAATCGCGTTACAAGCGGCTTTGGAAGACTTAATGGGGCAGGTCGAGGCGGACCGATCCATCTACATCAGTCGAACAGAGCAACCGTCACAGAAGTTGTCTGATGATAAGCCGTCACCCGACGGTTAGGCCTTGGACCGTGCTCGCAGCGTTGTGGGAATCGGCATTCTTATTGCCAGAATCCTCCGCTGGGGCTTCCACATACTCTGGACAGTCAAGGCGAAATGCCTGATCTCCAAACGCAGCATTGTAGAAGGCGCAGTGATGCGGTTGGTCCGATCCCGCATAGGCATGCGGACGGAAATGCTCGCAGGAGACGCACATGCGCGCAACAGGGATTTCTCCTTGCAATTGAAGCCCGCGAATCAGTTTCACGAGCGCGGTGAGAAGAGCGACCTGCTCTTGCACGGACAAACTCTCGGTTGCAGACGCCAAAATCTCCGGCCATCGGTTTTCCACGTGACCGGCCTTCGCTCCAAGCGAGGTGAGATGAACGGTCACGACGCGGTTGTCGATTTCCCGACGGCGCCGGCGGACCAACCGCTTATGCTCAAGCGTTCGGATGACTTCAGAAGCGGTGGGCAGCTTAACGGAGAGTTCTCGGGCGATCGTTGAGACGGTAGCCGAATGATTCGGTCGAGAGCGGAGAAACGTCAGCACTTGGATTTGTAAGGGACCAATACCTTGCCGCCCCTTTCGCCTCCATGCGCGGCTCTTCATCGCCAAACCGATTTTTGAAAGCCCCGTCACTAGACGATCCGGGAGCGAGTCTTGATCGATTTTCATTAATGCCGTCATAAAGCCTCTCCCTTGGTGTATCCGAGAGGCGTCAGTCTATTGCGCTTTCCTTATTGCCGTCAAGCCTGTTCCGTGAGCAATGAGCCATCCCCTACTTAAGATGATCAACGCACCACCAGCACTCCACAGTGGGCATATTGCACCACACGGGTCGAGACGCTGCCGAGTAGTACACGGCGGATCGCGCCCAATCCCTTCGCTCCGGTCACGATCAGGTCCGCCTTATCCTGTTTGGCTGCCGTCAGGATCTCGTCAGCCGCCTTACCCAACCTCAACGCTTCACGTACCTGAAAGCCTGATTTCGCGAGCTTAGCACCATAGTGCTGTACCAGGGTTCTCCCGGCCTCTTTGACCTCCGGATACTTAAAATAGGGCACCGCATGCGTCACCGTCACCATGACTGGTTCGCAATCCGGACCATCAGGAGTCGGATTGACATAGCGCATCAGGAACTTCACCGCTTTATCCGACGCTGCCGACCCATCGATCCCCAACACCACACGCCTGACGGGCCGAGGGCCCTCTTTCACAACCAGTACGGAGCAAGGGGCATGGTGGATGGCATGGTTCGAGATGCTGCCCAGCATGAATCGGTCCAAGGCGTCCAAACCTCGGGACCCGATCGACAGGAGTTCTATACCACGCTGCGCATGCTTCATGATCGTAGTCGCCACACCACCTTGGCTGATCGTCACGGTTCCGTGCAAGCCGAGTGTGGACAACAAACCCTCCGATTCTTTTTTTGTGGACTTCGCCGCTGTTTCCATCCGCTTCACTTCGGACTGAATGTACCGTTCGGTCCCGACAATCACCGGTTGGATCATGAAGGGAGCCCGAACGCTCGCCACGTCGACGACATGGAGAACACGGACGACCGGTTGCACAGCGAACGGCATCTCCGCCAACCATTCGATCGCCCACCTCCCATGTTTTGATCCATCGGTTGCCGCAAGAATCTTCATGTCGGATATCCTTTATTCGACGAGATGCATCCATTGTTCAGAGAACTATGCTGAACCGTTCTTTGAACGCCTCAGCAGACAGACCGCTCAACGCGGCATATCGACCCAACAGGTCCCGGTTGTTCAGATCATCCTCCGTGAGCCGAATCATGTATTGCCGAGCGATCTGATAGGACTGTGAATCGATATCCACCATTCGGACCTTGGTCCGTCCGGTTGAGGAATCCACCATGTGCTTGAACGGTATTGGGGTGAACCGTCCATTCTGAATCGAGACCATGGCCGACGTCCCGCCGTCCAACAGATACTGCGCGGCGCAATAGCCAAGGTCACGCGTGTACTCGATATCGTAGGGAATCGGATCGGCGCAACGGAGCTCATATCCGACGTTCTTCGCCACAAGGGTCGTGGATAGCCCCAGCGCGTGAAGCTGCTTCGCCAGTTCCCGCCGCAAGACGTCGCCCACGTCCACTTCCGTCATGCGTATATGACCGTGCTCGTCTCGCTCGATATGCTCCAAGCCGCCCAGATCATGAGGATCGAGAATTTCGATCAACCCTTCCGCCAGCACCGCCACTCCATCGGCTTGCCCGTGATCACGCCGTTTAATGATAGCCCCTATCAGGAGATCCACGACCCGTTGGAGCCTCACCGGACGGTCTCCAAACTCCTCTGGAATAATCGTTAGCGTGGCACCGGCCGCCTTCCCGATCCCCAATGCCAGATGCCCGGCCTTGCGCCCCATGGTCACGACCAAGTACCAGCGTGTCGTGGTGCGGGCGTCCACCATGAGATTCTTCACGATCTCGACCCCAACGTGACGGGCGGTTTGAAACCCGAACGTGGGAATCCCATGAGGAAGATCCAGATCGTTGTCGATCGTCTTGGGAACGTGGATGACTTGAAGGCGGCCGCCGGCTTGCTCTTCCAACTTCATCGCCGAAAACGCGGTGTCATCCCCACCGATCGTCACCAAACGCGTGACCCCGAGCCTCGACAGCGCGAACAGGACGTTGTCGAGCAACTCCGCACTTTTCGTCGGGTTGGCCCGAGAGGTGCCCAAATAGGATCCGCCCCTAAAATGGATCCGGCTGATCTCCTCGATCGAGAGCGGACGCACTTGTCCGGTGCTCCCTTCCATGAGCCACCTGAACCCATCGATGATCCCCAGGACGTCCGAGCCTCCAAGAATACTGCGGATCGTGGCCGCGCTGATGACACTATTGATTCCTGGAGCCGGCCCGCCACCGACGAGAATCGCGACTGTCGGACGCTCTACCGTCATCGGTTTTCTCCTCGGACTATCTCCATCGGCCCTTCAACTTTTTCATCATCTTCGGCATGGTTGTATACTCCATCTCGTCAAGAGGCAAGCGGTGAGGCTCGAATTACTCCGGCAGTTCTTCCAAGCCGACATGTGCGCGAAGTCGGTTATAACTGAAGGCCGGCTTTCCAAACCGCTGACGGCCCGGATCGTGTCGCTCCATATCGTCGATCAGCTCACCGACCTTGCTTCGCAACGTTGCAGTCGTCGCCGCATGCCGAGGCGTTTGTCCGCTGAGCGCGAGATGAGGCTGATCCGACCACTCCAAGTACGCTTTCTCCAGGAACTGGTTGAGCAGCGTACGGTCTTCTCCCGGTGTCACAACCACCTTCGGAGGTTCATCGGACATGAGTTCGTCCATCGATAGTTGCCGGGCCGGCGGTACCAATGTCTCGCCTCGGAAATGCAGTGAAAATCCCAACGAGGCCGCGAGTCGATGCTTGATGTGGTCCAGTCGCTGCGGGCTGTCGCATTCCACGATGAGCTGAAAAACAGTCAGCGTGAGTCGGGCAACGAGCCTACCATCCTCCCGTTGTACCCATTTCTGCACCGAGAGTCGATCTCCGGCGGCGCTCTGCGTGTCGTCTGAAACCTGCTTTTCTACATGAAATTCGTTCATCTCGGACAGGGTTTCGGCGAAGAATCGGTGCTCGTGGTGGTCGTACAGAGCGACCGCATACAGATAGGGCTGGCCATTGGGATTGCGATATCCGATATGGATGACGGCATCCACCAAAGCAGCCATGCGTAACTGCGCGAGTGCCCAGAGAATCATGTAGCCGAATCGCTTGGCAAACTCCTTCCATTCTCCCAGCGCAAAGGATCCAGTCGTCACCTCCATCTCTCGACGCCATTCCGACGTGATGTCAAGCAACGCCTTTGCATCGGCTTGCGAAACGGTGATCCCACAACCGGCCCATACGGCCCGGTCGGGCTCCTGGGTGTTTGGATCATGAATGACTCGGGTAAGCAACGGGCGGTCCGCCGCAAGATCCCCGGCGAATTCTCCGCCGGGTAGGATCAGCCTCGTTTCATCGGCAAGTGATTGCAGCACGAGATCTCGACCGGGTTGTGGTGGCGAGGTCGGTTTCAGCACATCGAGATAAGAGTGTTTCAAGGGATCGAGCCACTGCCGCTCCTCCTCAGGAATGTGTTCGGTGATGATGTCCCGCAGCTGTTCGATGATCGTCAGCTGTCCATCATCCGGATAGTAGTCGCAGCACAGGTAGAGGCTCGCCAGTTCGACTTCTTGCTCAAGCGGCGCGACGAGCCGTCCTGCGCCCCCTTCCAGGTACGGCTTGAGTGCGCGCGCGAGCGCCAGTTCACGTTGCAACATGAATTCAGGTTTACGCGAAAGGTTGTCCAGGCGCGAGAGCACTCCGTCCAAAGAGGAAGGCCGCGCAGTCCGGAATCCTGCCGCTTGTTCACTCGCGCGCTTCATGGATTTCTTCCATGACGATTCCCTCGGCGTCGAGCCAATCTCGAAGCGCGCCGCCTTCTTGACGACCGCGCTGTTCCCAGAGCTCGTATGCTTTCCGCGAGATCCGTTCCCACATTCCATCCGGCGATTCGATGGGCTTTTTGGCTCGACTCGCTGCGGAGGTCGGTCGGCCTTTCACTTTTCTGGTTGTCGTCTTGCGCGTTCCCATGACTCGCTCCTGGGTTAGACATTGGTTGGCGTCGAATGTCCTGAGAGGACACGACGATGATCTGACGGCACCTTCGAACTCCGTACTGTAAGCACAGGGCACGAAGATCTCCGAAGGACGGCCTCCGCAATACTGCCGAACAACGTATGAGACAAGCCACGACGGCCATGAGTCCCCATGATGATCACATCGATCGACTGAGATCGGGCCGCGTCAAGAATAGAATCTGCCGGCAGCCCGCCCGAAATCAAGAAGTCGGACGCTATGCCGACGGCACCGAGGGCGGAGACGAGATCCGATAACCGTTTCGTGACGGCTGTCTTGCTCGCTTCATGCTGGGCCATATGGGGCAGCGTGAAATCCAGGCCGTACGACACCGGCTCTAACACATGAAGAAGTTTCATGGAGGCGTTCGATCGTTGCGCGATCAATGCGCCATACTCACATGCATCGAGCGAACAGTCGGAAAAATCGACCGGCACGAGCGTTCGCTTCGGGGTGGTGCTTGGCTTTTCGGTACTCGAGTTTCCATCCGCCCGCTGTTTTACCATGGGAACAGTCAAAACGGGACAGGGTGCCATACGAATGATTCGCTCTGCCGTGCTCCCCAGCAAGATATGTTCGAGACCGGTCTTCCCTCTGGTTCCGACCACTATCAGTTCGACCCCTTGAGTCTGGGCGAGGGACAGTACTTCTTCGCTGGGGATTCCTGATGCCACATACGATTGAACGGGAATCCCAAGAGCAGCCACTCGCGCCTTTAGATCCGTTAATTTCGTCGTGACCTCCTTCATCAATTCATCGAGGTACAGTCGATTCACCGCATAGTCAGGGTTCATCCCGGGAGGAAATTCCAGCACGCTCATGACTGTGAGCGCGGCCCCCCATGACTGGGCCAACCCACAGGCATAGGCCTCCGCTGTCGCCGAACCATGCGACCCGTCAGTCGCACAGAGAATTCTTAGTCCTCCTCCGGACACACTCATACTGCCTCCGCACTCCTCCGCCACGGCACCCGGTTTCCTCCACTGGTCATGACTTCCTCCAGCAGGAGGAGAAATCCACTGGTACAAGAAAGGTTTTGAAGAGATCGGTCTCCCGCTCCATGCACGATCCTCCCGGCCAGGAATTTGAGCAAGGGCAATGCCACGTATGATGAGCTTCCGGCAATGGGTGAGTGTTTGGAGAAACCACGGGATTGCAGTCGTTCCTTTCGCGACCGGCGACTGACCATAGGGCCGACTCTTGATGCAGGGGCTCTCTGCTACAGCGGTTATTCGCTCCCTGTAGCAGAAGGCGCCATGGAAAGCGATGAGTAAACGGTGAGGAGTGAGGGGATTCTGAAGCGAAATTGATCTTTCCCATGGCGGCATTGGACTTGCTGAAGACCATCTTCGGTAAGGGGAGAAGAATGACACGGGCACAGTGGATCCTGCTTGGAGCGATAGGTTTAGGTTTGGCGATTGTCGTGTACGTTGTTTTCTTCTGTCCTGCAGATTGTCAGTGACGTCGACGCAGAGGAAACGGGATGGCGACTGCTGCTGATCTGATGACCGTAGACATTCCCCGGAGCGACAGATACCGCACGGTCAGCGAAACGATGGCTGCGCTTCGAGCCCGCACATGGGACGAAGTCGGACACATTTACCTGGTCGATGATCAAGCAACACTGGTCGGCCAGGTCCCGATTGAACGGCTTCTCCAAGCGAAGGAACAGACCCCTCTGGCCGATCTCGAAGGCCAACCTCCGATCGAAGTCATCCCAAGCGATGCGGCCGAGACCGTGGCACTGCGCGCAGTCGAACGTCATGACGCAGATGTGGCTGTCATCGACGGCCGTCGTCGGCTGCTTGGCGCTATTCCGATCGGAAGGCTCTTGGCCTTGCTGCATGAGGAACACGTGGACAACTTCTTGCGGATGGGCGGCGTAGGCAGAATAAACCACCTCCCCTTGTCGGTCACCGCTCGGCAGACACTGACTCAGGTGCGCGCGCGTCTGCCATGGTTGATGGTCGGCCTGGCGGGAGGATTCTTGGCCGGAGGCGTGGCCTCGGCGTTTGAAGCATCGTTGAAGAACGAAGTGGCCCTTGCCTTCTTTCTGCCTCTCGTCGTGTACATGGCCGATGCCGTTGGGACACAAACTGAAACCGTCCTGGTTCGACGGTTGGCCTATGGCGAAGTCGCGCTATGGACACAACTCGCCGGAGAAGCGTTGATCGGAGCCTGCATCGGAACGATCGTCGCAATCGTGGCAACTGCGTGCTTGTGGATGTGGAACGGACGCCCGGCCTTGGCGATGATCGTAGGAGCCTCACTAGGGCTCACCGCCGTCGTTGCCACCGTCACGGCCAGTCTTCTTCCGCTGGGGCTGGCGCGCCTTGGAGCAGATCCTGCCCTGGCCAGTGGACCGGTGGCGACCGTCGTCCAAGACATTCTGAGCGTGGGGATTTACTTGATGATCGCGACGGCCTTATTGGCTGAATGATTCAGATGATACGAAACAGCAGACCCACAGCCTGAAGGTGATGCCATGAAAATTTTGCTCACTGTCGACGGTTCTGATCATTCGTATGAGGCGGTTCGGTCCCTTAAGTACCTGTCTCGTGCCGAGGAACTGCACATCGTACACGTGATCGATGTCCCTAGCCCGGCCTATCCCATGATGATGCCTGAAGTGGCGCAAGAACTGTACGAGACGGCCGAGCGAAACATGCGCGACGATGGGACTCGCTTGTTGGATCGCATTGTGTCATTGCTCCCATTGGACGTCGGGCCGGTCACGAAGCATCTGGTCGCCGGCTCTCCGGCGGATCAAATCGTGGCCTTGGCTGAACAATTCAAGGTAGGGCTGATTCTCTTAGGTACCCGAGGGCTTGGACCGATCAAGGAACGGCTCATTGGAAGCGTCTCCCACCGTGTGCTGACCTTTGGGCCGGGCACGAAATTCATTCTTCCTGGTCCGTTGAAAGCGCTTCATCACATTTTGCTTCCCCTCCAAGGCAACTATGATGCAGACCATGCCCTCGCCTTCCTTCAACAGAAACCATTTCGTGATCCCCCCACGATTACTTTGTTCACCGTCCTCCCCCATACCAGACCTCCCTGGCCGGTGGATGCGGTCTCGGTTGAGCACATGGAGACCCACTCCCTCCGCAAGGCAAACGATTTTCTCGACGAGACGGCAGCCAAGCTCAATCCCTGGGGCTACCAGACCCGCGTGGCGACCACGTTGGGGACTCCGGTTGATGGAATTCTTCAGGAGGCCAAGGCCTTGCATCCGGACCTTATCCTCTTGGGATCCCGGGGGCGCCGCGGCCTCACCCGCATGGTGCTCGGCAGTGTTTCACATGCTCTGTTGCACCAGGGAACCTATCCACTCATGATTTTTGGCTGATTGTCGAACGAGGTGTGCCATGCCGATGTACGACTATAAGTGCCTCGATTGCGGAAAGGAATCGTTGATCGTGGTGACCTTGAAGGAGCATGCGGCCGGGGAAGTTACATGCCCCGCGTGCGGCAGCAAAAAGCTACAGCAGCTCTTCAGCCCATTCATTGCTCACACCACAAAGAAGAGTTAGCAGCGTGCTCACAGCTCCATGGCAGTTCATACCACCTCGGCTCCTTGCAGCAGGACTCTTCGGGGTTTTGATTGTATGTGGACCCTCCTCACTTTACGCTCAGGACTATCTTCCTGACCGCGCACGCGGGAAAACCGTGTACGAGCGGCATTGCCAAAGCTGCCATGGCCCAAACGGTCGAGGCGATGGACCTGCCGCCGCCTCATTGAAAGTCCCCCCGGCCAATTTTCAGCGATTTCAATCGTTCCTGAAATCCGACGAGGAGTTACTGCGGACCATCGAGCACGGCGTCGTTTTCAGTCCGATGCATGCCTGGCGCGGCCGGCTCACCGACGGAGAAATGCAAGACGTCGTGGCGTACATTCGCGTGTTATCGCAACGAGGACAATAACTGAGCGAAGATCTCGTTACGTGTTGATCTGGAGAGACGTCGCACCAGGTTCCCCCCACTTCTCACATGATCTCTTTCGCGCCTGATGACGCGTTGCTCATTGTAGGCACCCAGAGCGATTTCCTCCCCGCCCGAGTACTCATAATCAACGGGAAGATGCAATTCTTCCCATCCTGGGTACCTATGGACGACGTTTCATGCACCATGTTTTCCCATTTTTATGACTCGCGACCGGCGCCCATTGTTTGTTCGGGTCCCAGGGTGAACCATGGCCGACTCACTGTGTCGCCGGCTTCATCGGCTCTCTACCACCGCTGCGCGGTTGGACAACTTCCCGAATCGCTGCTAGCCATGAGACAATGCTGGCCGCAGGTTCTACTACCGAAGGAGACACATGATGAAGCGCTTCTCTATCCAGACCTTCTGTCCGGCAATTATCATCCTCATTGGACTCCCCGTCTCATGGGCCGGAGCGGCTGGTCCGTTAGCTTCCCATGCGACATCGCCCGTGGTTTCTATCTGCAAAAGTCCCCATAAGAAAAGGCCGGTCCCGGCCAAAATGTTGCAGGCCTTTGTGCGTTCACATGAACGCTGGGTGGAGTATCGAGGTAACCCGGATGCGAAGCGTATGGAGCTCTGCCAAGCCGATCTGAGTGGGGCTGCCCTCTCGGGAGCGAATCTCGAACGGGCCGATCTGGAAGGCACAGTTCTACGTCAAGCGAAACTGTCCCAGGCCACTCTGGCTCAGGCCAGCCTCGCTGGAGCCGACCTGACCAAATCCGTCCTGGAAGACAGTAATCTCGCTGGTGCCGATCTGCGCCATGCCCGGCTCGCCGGCGCGAATCTTTCTCGCGCGATCGGCGATGAGGCTGCTCTCTATAACGCCATCCTGATCGGTGCCAAGTTGAAAGGATCCTCGTTCGAGCGAGTACAGTTGGAGGGCGCTGATCTCACCTCTGCCGACTTGACCAACGGCAACTTCGTCGAGGCACATTTTTACGGAGCGATCCTGAAGGATGCGGTTCTGGTGAATACTGACCTCACAGGTGCCGACCTGCGGCGCACCATCCTGACCAACGCGAATCTCCATCGCGCTACTCTTCAGGGAACACTACTGGACCGTGCGCATCTGGATGGGGCTCGTCTGATCGAAGCCGACTTGGAAAGCGCCTATCTGGACGAAACGAATTTACGCGGCGCAAACCTCAAGGAAGCGATTCTTCGGGGCGCAGACCTCCGGTATGCCGATCTACAAGACGCAGACCTGCATGACGCCGACCTGGAAGGAGCCAACCTGGAAGAGGTCGCTCTGGTCAAAGTGGATTTGCACTCGGCGAAGCTCCGGATGGCTATTCTGTATCACGCCGTCCTCGATGAAGCTGAATTCCTGGACGCTAATCTCAACCGCGCGGTCCTCATCGAGGCGAAGGGACTGCACATCAACTTCATGAATGCCGATCTGAGCGAAATCTACGCTCCGAAATCCTCTCTCCAGCACGCACAATTCAACAGGGCCAATCTGGAATCGGCCAATTTCGTCGGCGCAGACCTTCGCGGATCGAATTTCAACCATTCCGACATGAGCCGTGCCAATCTACGGGAAGCCAATCTTCAGGAAACCAGCCTCCAGAACGCCGCCCTAGTCGGAGCAGATTTGAGCGGTGCGCGGCTGGACTCGGCGGACTTACGTCGCGCGAACTTCAAGGGCGCCATACTCTCGTCGGCCATCGGTCTCACACAGACACAACTCAATGCCGCCTGCGTGGACGGCCAGACCAAATTGCCGCCTGAGCTCAGCCGTCCGGCTCCCTGCAGTCCCCCAAAGAAGCGGGGACGGTCATGACATCCCCACAGGAGCACAACGTAAGAATCACAAAAGGGCACATGACCCTGGAAGGCATGCTTGGACTTCCAGTCGAGCCGCACGGTGTCGTCGCCTTTGCGCATGGAAGCGGCAGTGGGCGATTGAGCCCTCGCAATAATTTCGTCGCGCGCCATTTGCAGCGAGGTGGACTCGCCACGTTGCTGCTGGATCTCTTGACCGAGGAAGAGGCGAACGATCGGCGCAACGTGTTCGATATCGATTTATTGGCGGACCGACTATTACTGGCCAAAGCCTGGCTGGAAGCAGAGCCACGGACCAGACATCTAACAATCGGGTATTTTGGTGCCAGCACCGGAGCCGGCGCGGCCCTGCAGGCTGCCGCGCGAGAACCGTCGAACGTCAAGGCCGTGGTATCACGAGGAGGACGACCGGACCTGGCTGAACCTTATCTACCGTCGGTCACTGCGCCGACCTTGTTGATCGTTGGAGGCCACGACGAACCGGTGATCGAGATGAACCAGGCGGCGTACGACCTGCTCATGTGCGAGAAGAAACAGGTCATCGTCCCCGGCGCGGCGCATCTCTTCGAAGAACCCGGCACGCTGGAACAGGTGGCGGACCATGCAGGGAGATGGTTTCAGAAGTATCTCCAATAAGTTGGATGACAACGATAGGACGTACAGTTTCTATCAAGAGGGAACGATCTGTTAGGCCGATACACGTTCCCATTCTCTGGCACGAACAGCGAAGGCATCTTTGTACTTCGGCCAATCGTGTAACGTTGCAGGATCGAAGTCAGCGTCGTCCGGCCACACCAGCGTTTTCACTTCTGGATCCACGGCCACTTGTTTGAACAACTCGGGATCGAGCAGCGGACCATAGAGCTCACCGGCTAAAACTGGTCTCAGTTGTATGTGCTAGAACTTAATCTGACAGTCAGGTAGAGTCCTCCTTACGAAAGGAGTGAGGACCATGACGACCAGCAGAAGATCATCAAGACAAGGTGGGGCTCTTGGAATTGGCGGGCGCAACTGGGAGCGCGTCTCAGGCCTGCCAGCTCTGGGCTATAGCCGAGACAGCTTCTATCGATTCCAAGAACTGCCATGAGACCGGCGGAGAAGCGGCATAAAGAGATTTCACGGCGAAGCCACTCCTGAAGAATCCGGGTCGCGAAAGAGGAGGTCGAAGAAGGCGTCCGTGCAGCTGGCCGTGGCCCAGCCCGCGTGGGGCCAAGTGCGGGTGGCCCGAGCTGCGCAAGCTTAGTACATGTGATCTCTCCCGCTGGCGTCCGATGCATCTGGCTGGCATGACAGAACGATGCGAAAACGGCTCAAGGCCCTGGAGGCAGTGGCTGAGGCGCTATGAGCTCTTGACGGAAGCTCAGGTCGTCGCGCTGGAGAAGGCGACGGCGGACAAGAAGCCCACGGGAATTCGAGCGAGTGTCCGGGCTGCTGTGGCGCCCAAGATACGTTCTACGTCCGGGACTCTCAAAGGCGTGGGGCGGATCTACCAGCAGACCTTCATTGATACCTATAGCAAAGTGGGGTTTGCCAAGCTGTATGATCGCAAGACCCCCGTGATGGCGGCGGACCTCTTAAATGACCGCGTGCTCCCGTTCTTCGAGAGCAGCATGCGATTCCGTTGAATCGAGTCCTGACCGATCGTGGCACGGAAGTACTGCGGCGCTCCCGACCGCCATGGTATGAACTGTACTTGGCCGTGGAGAATATCCATGCTCAGCAGCACGGCAGAAGGGACGCCATCGCGGGTAATTGCCACAACCTCCTGCTTGTGCTTCATGCGCCGAATCAAATCCAGCAGCTTGTTCTTCGCCTCGCTGACAGAAACAAATTCATCGACCTGCGGCATCACGTTCTCCTTCCAGTTTGATTACCGGCCGTATATTGGCCTACCCGCAGACGGGCAAGCCATCGTTGACGCTGGAGCAGGTCGCCGAACATGCAGGGAGGCGGCGTAAGCGTTTCCGGAAATGGCCGGCATGATGGTTATCCACACCACTCAGCCGGTGTGTGTGTACGCCTACAGTCGCCGATCAATCTGCCGGGCACTGATGGTGAGAAGCGCATATTCTATCGCCGGACTCCTCCCAACTCCAGGCCAGCACACAAATGGTCTCGGCACTGTAAGTCGGACGCTGATGTGCCACGCGCCGCGGGTGGCGTTGACTCAACAGCCCAAGGGCGTACGTGCGGTGATACCCACACAGCTGCGTCACTTCGTCCAAACGTGCCGAGCGCTCGGCTCGGCCCGCGCACTGATACCGCGGCCACATGATTCGGAGATACTCTTGTTCGCGATCGTCGCGCCATGCCACTCGCCTCCATACGCCCCCTCCTTCGGCCCCGCACCATGCTGAGCTGGAGGGTAAGGTTTACGACTGGCGCAACGATCAGTCTCGGAATCAGATTTTACACGGCGCAATACGCACCCTTGCCTTTTAAGACCTGGGCAACTAATCTTGCGCTCCAACAAGATATAGGAGCAAGTCTTAAAGAGCTCGGAAATGACCATTGAGGAGATCAGAGAGCTGGTTCGAGCCAGTCGTTATGAAATCAGTATTCATGCCCAACAAGAACGTTTGGAAGATGATTTAGATATCAATGAGATTGAATCTGCTTTACTGCATGGGGAACTTATCGAAGAATATCCCAATGATCCACGGGGTCCAAGTTGTCTCGTGGGCGGTCTAGCTGGACCCAAACCGATACATGTTGTGGTAGGATGGGCCACAAAAAAACAGCAGGTTGAAAGGACTCTGAGGGTGATTACCGTATACATCCCAAGGCCGCCAAGATGGACAGACCTCCGCACCAGAGGGACAAAGCCATGACCACCTATGCGGATTGCACCTTCTGTGGCGGCGAGGTGGAAGAACGACACATTAACTACGATTATCGTCGCCGTGATCACTTGCTCGTTCTGCGAAACGTTCCGGCGGGTGTTTGCAAACAGTGTGGAGAGAAGTATTTCACCCCAGATGTGCTCAAGCGCATGGATCAAAGTTTCCATAACATCTTCGAACGAGCCCAGCAACCGGATCAAGTATTAGACATCCCCGCCGTCAACTTCTGACGCGCCCATTCTGCTTCTCTTTCACTCGGAAGGGCATACATGACTGACGTTGAACTACTTGTAGACCTGCAACGCCGATCCGAGGAAAGCGGAGACATACTATTTTCCATCGAAGAAGGTGCTCTCATAGAGAAGCTGTCTTTCACAGCACGTTCACTCACAGTAGAAAACTTTAGGGGTGCCTGGACTGGTTTTCTAGTGGAAATTGGCCTTGATACGTTGGGATGGCCGGTACATTTCGGCATTGCACTTTGGTACGAGGACCACGAGATGCTTCTTCACTCGGCGGCCGTTTTTGAGCATCTCCATCGTGAAGTTCGACGAGGGTATGATCAGGCTGGAGAAGTGGCCTACTATCAAGCCGACTATTTGCCAGAAATGCTACAACTCTACTCAGAGCTTTCTGACAACGAGAGAGTCAGTCAATTATTCGGCCGCCTTGATGAAGAACCACGGCCTGACAGCCGTGGTCTCTGTGTTTCATGCTTCGCATGAGCCGCTTCGCGGCTCCCTGCTCTCACCCCCATCCTTCCAGATGGGGAACTCCCGCTGGATTAGAACTGTAGATGAACGTCGCAGCACCGATGGACATTCACTACTGCACAGCGCCACAAGTACCATATACGACCTTCGAGAACGCCTGGATGCCGAGCGTCGCGAGAAAGAAGCCTTAAAGGCCGAAGTCGATGTCGGAGTTCGACTCAAGGATGTGTGCGCGAAAGCAGAGAAAGATCTAAGCGCGAGACATGCTATATCGTTCCCCATGTTCTGCTCGCAGACACAACAGTTTCTTATTGAAGCAGCCGCTTGGAGCGCCACACCCTTCAGGAACATAAATCCATGTTGGCCTCCCATCCTTTATCAAAAATCCATTGAATACGAGTTCAACGAGAGAGTGTGGGCGACGTTTCGTAAGATCGGTGTGGCTCTGCCGAGCGCATTCAATCATGACAGACTTACGATTAACCAAATAAACAAGTTGCTTCGTAGTGCCGACCCTCTGGTCAAGGGTCTTGTGCGATCTATTTCTGAACGACTGAAGATCTCAATGGCTCTTCCTCCCCTGCTGGCGGACGCTCTCCACAATTTGAAAGGCCATTGTACACGTGCACGGCACGGAGACAGAAAACCGTATACAATCGATGATCTAAACTCATGTCTGAAGGTCATTGCAGAAGGTGAGACGATTGTTCAGATAATGACTCAGTTCAGTCCACTCTGAAGAACTGCTGGACAAAGACTGCTTCCCGAAAATTCAAACGGTCGATATTCTCACCACCTTCTTCAGATACGAGAGCCGCTTGATAAGAAGCCTACTCCCTTCTACACTTCCTCCCCTTACAGAACACAGGCGACCCCCCGCGCAGGCTTTTGCGATAGTTAACCAGAGAGAGGCCAGATGAGACAGAACAAAGGACCAGAATTCATCCGGTTTTTTCGTCCGATCATTCAGGTTATGAGAACCCTCGGCGGGTCTGGAACAGCGTCAGAGATAGTCGACCGGTCTCTGGAAGTGGCACAAGTCACAGAAGCAGAGCAACAAACCGTCAATAAGAACGGACTTTCCCGAGTAAAGAACCAGGTTCACTGGGCACGTCAGTATCTCATATGGACCGGGTATCTTGGATCATCGAAGTGGGGAGTCTGGAATCTCACGGATAAAGGGATATCCGTCGATCTATCAACACTCGACGCACTCGACATATTCAAGTCCGTTCAGGCTAATCGTCCCAAGAAGGCGAAGGAATCAGAGATACAGCAACGTGATGAGGATGTTCCAGATGAAGAAAAGCTCAAGGATCATAGGGCTGCGCTGCTTGAAGTATTCCAGTCATTGCCTCCAAGTGGATTCGAAAGGCTAACTCAACGACTGCTTCGAGAATCAGGCTTCCAACAAGTCACAGTAACCGGCAAGAGTGGGGACGGAGGGATCGACGGCATAGGGACTTTGAAAGTTAATCCCTTTGTTAGTTTCAACGTGCTTTTTCAATGCAAACGATATCAAGGGGCAGTGACTCCTTCGCAAGTCCGCGACTTTCGCGGTGCCATGCAGGGACGCGCCGACAAAGGGCTAATCATTACAACCGGAACTTTTACGCTAGACGCTAAAAAAGAGGCCAGACGGGATGGAGTTCCACCCATTGAGCTTGTCGATGGAGACATTCTTGTCGAAATGTTCGAACAGCACGAACTCGGTCTAGTTCCCAAACGGTCGTATGAAATTGATGAGATGTTTTTCCAGGAATATAAGAATTGATCTCAACCGAGCTACTGGGCTGGCGCCGAATCTATCTACGATATAGGACGCGGTCCTGTACGAATTTCATGACTACCTCCGCCGCTTCACTGGCAATCACCTTCGTCGTATCGATCCTTACCTCCGGATTCAGCGGTGCTTCGTAGGGATCTTGCAAGCCAGGGACGGTAGAGGATGCTCCTCGTTGTCCACGCTGATACGTCCCTTTGTAGTCGCGCTGCACGGCCAGTTCCAACGGGCATTCCACCGCTACCTCGATGAACCTTGGAATGAGACTTCGCGCAAAATCGCGATAGGCCCGTCTGTTGGCCGTCGCATCGAAGATGACCGTGACACCATGCGACACCAGCTTCGCGCCCATGAACGCCAAAGCTCGGTAAAAGAGATCCCGTTCCATCTGTGAGTAGGTCGGAACCGGCGTAAGCGTGCGCCTTACTGTATCGGATTCCAACACGTCAACAGATAACCCCAGCTCTTCAAGTTGCGGCTTCAGCGCGGCGGCGATCGTGCTCTTTCCCGAAGCAGGCAAACCGGTGAGCCAGATAGCAATGGAACTGTGACCACTCATCACTGACAATACTCATTCACTCGTTCCGGTTCAAAGCGCGGCGAGTCGAGAACATTTTCAATGAAGTGAAAGAGGCGGCGTCGGATGTCGATCGACAAGTTGGGATACCAGAGCGGACTGGCCACGACCAAGCCGCGAAAGGCGAAGAAGGGTGCGGCTGTTTCAGTGACTTCTTTGTCGCCGCTGGTTTCGACATATGTATCCCAGAACAATCGAAACAGAACCTCGAATGGACCTTTCAACTTGCCCCATCGAATCAACGAATTGAGCAGATAGTTGATCGTCATCGCGGTGATGTCGTCCGCGGGCTCGCCCCATTCTCCTCGCGACCGGTCCAACACCGCAAAATCCGTCCCGCTACGGAACAGTACGTTGTACGGATGGAAATCCCCGTGAACTTGAGAAAGCCGATCGGTTTTGTCACGAAGACGCCACCGCCATCGGTTGCAGGCTTCCTCCACGGTTCGCAACAGATCGCCGGTGATAAAGCCACAGCGTTTGGGATAGCTGTCGGTCAATCCCATGATGCATTCGCCGTGACCGATCAACTCACGCAGCCGGCGCTTGTAGAGATCTGCGTCGCGCCGCTTCTTCGCATGGATCTGGGCTAAGTAGCGCGCCAACGAGACGGTGCGTTGCCGATCCAATTTACGCAACGTCCCGCCTTTCGCCAGCCGCTCAAGATCCCTGTGGTAGCTCGCTCCATCGGTCCATTCATTCAGCACGAAGAATTCCCGCGCTTCCGCGAGGGAAAATAGAGCCTGCGTGGTATCGAATGCTCCTACATCAAGGGCGTTCACATGGCGGGGAAGGCGCCCATAGGAATCGTAGTCCCACAACATGGCCTGAGCGCGATCAGCCATATGTTCATGCCCGAAGGGGCCCGGCTTCATCGTTTCAAGCACGGCTGACTGAACTCGGCGCCCGATCTGGAACGTCAATTTGACCGGCGTACCATACCCATAACGCTTCTGCGCCCCTTTGGAACTTTCTTTGCCGATGACTCCATAGGACCGCAACTCGACGCGAGGGCCAAAACGTGTCCGTAGATATTCTTCCAGCGCTTGCTTGCTCAACGTCGGCATACCTCATGTCTCGCAAAACATGTTCCACTGACGTTCCTTCAGGCTCCTATTCGCCATTACGCCTCACCCTTCAATAAGTGATGCATCGGGCTCCACTTGCAAATATTTCACTGTGGAGAAAAGCATCACATCCACAAGAATGCTTTGGAGTGGGGGTCACAGAAGCCCTGAAACATTGCGGTGTGAATCTTCAGGGCATCTTTTCCAAGTGGGCATATCGCTTGCGACCTCCGGTTGGTAAAATGGACAGAACCGTCTAGAAGTGGAGGCCCCATGAAGCTTGAAATCGAAAGCCGCAATGTCGCCATGACTCCCCGATGGAAGGCCGAGATCGAATTCCGCATGGGTAGCTTAATGCAGAAGCACGAAAACCTGATCCACGGCCGCGTTACGTTGACCAAGAACCGCCATCACAAGAAACTCGCGAACGTCGCGGAGGCGCTCGTCGTCGTCACCCTATCGGGGCGCCACACCTTGACGGCCAGAAAGGAAAACAAGACTTTCGAGGAAGCGATCCGCGCCGCGTTTGACGCAGTCGGGATCGAACTTCGTAAATATCGTGACAAACGCGCCAAGACGGAAGTACGCCTGTCTTCGGTGCCACCTCATCGCGGTGTGATCAGTAAACTGTTCCCTAAAGGGCGCTACGGCTTCATCCTCAAAGAAGGGGGCGGCGAAGTATATTTCCATGCGAACGCCCTGCAGGGACTGACGTTCAAGCGACTCGAAGACGGCACTGAAGTCGTCTTCGGTTTGGAGGACGGGAAGAAAGGCCCACAAGCAACGGTCGTCACTCTCCCCTCGCCGATAGCAAAGGCATTGTAGGTCATAGTGGGAAAGTCCGAAGTTCTCATTTCTGACGTTTATCGACACTCATAAGCTCTGTGGACAAGGCTGAGGTTGGATCGACGTCCATCTCCTCTCCTCGACAATGCTCCAGCAAGTACCCACTCTGGGCCCTCAATCAGCCCTTATGACAGGCTGCCGGAAGGCTGCGCTGCTGTTTGAATTGCCGGCGGAGTCGGTCGTTCACATGCTCTGTGGGGAGAGCGGATAAGGAGACACACGTCCCGTGTCGTCTCAGCGATGCATCAACTGATCTCGCTTACAGCTTTCTTCCGCCAACATTTGCTGGCCTGCCGTAGCATCTGTGGGGATACGCGCCATGCAGGCATCAAGCGAATCACCCTGCGTCCCGGCGGATGCACGATTGCCGCTTTTCGCGATGGCTGTCCCGACCACGCCTTGATGAAGCTTTTCATTATCCTGACAACTTTGTTCGGCGACCATCCTCGCCCCATCGCTGGAATCGCTGGAGATCTTGGCGAGGCACGCCTTCAGGGAATCTGACGGCCCAACGGAGACGGCCTCAGTCGTTGCCGGTGAGGCGGATGGTTCTACTGATGTCGGCTGACTCGCAGTCTGGTCCGAGGCACAACCAGCCGCTCCCAATAGGTAGATGAAACTCATAAGTACAATTCCAATCGACATCCTGTTCATACGTATCATCCTCCTTCGACACAACGAGTGGCCAGCTGCTACGGATTCCTCTCTATATAACGGAGTACCCCGTCATGGCGCAAGGGACATGGTGGAGGCCCGGCGAGGCTTCGTCCTCAGTTGCTTCTAGTCCGAAGTCTGGTCAGCGGTTGATGATGCGAGGCGTGAGGGATTCAGGCGGATTTCTTCAATTCTGCAGCCGGAAGCGGGAGGGTACGAGGGCGCGTCGTTCGGAAGTGGACCAGATCTTTCGAAAACAGCACATCCAGGGTCCAGTCCAAGGCCACGAGGATTTTCTTTTCGAATCGCGGCAGTTTCAGCAAGTAAATCGTCCGCCACAGCCACCAGGCAATGAAGCCGGAGAAGTTCACCCCGAGAATGTTCGCGACGCCGGTCCGTTTCCCGATGGGAGCCAGGAGCCCGAGCGTCGAGTAGCGGAATGGTTTCAGCCGGTCGCCGCGCACGGTGGCCAGGATATTCTGCGCGGCCACCCTCCCTTCCCGCAGGGCGTGTTGCGCGGTCGGGGGGTGGGATGCCCCAGTCTTCGGATCCGGCACGAGCGCACAGTCGCCGAAGGCCCAGAGGCCCGACCACCCGGGCACTTCCAGGTACTCGTTGACGAGAACCCGGCCTTTCGCTTTCGGGCAGGGCAGTGTGTCCAAGAGAGGGTGCGGGCTGACGCCGGCCGTCCAGACCAACGTATTCGTCGTGATCGTCGTCCCATCGCTGAGCGTGACGTCGCGGTCCGTCACGGCGGTGACTTTACAGTGCGCATGGAGTTCCACGTGCTGCTCCATGAGCTTTCGCTGTGCGTAGGCCCCGAGCTTTTCCCCGAGTTCCGGCAAAATGATTTTTCCCGCACTGACCAGAATGATCCGCAGCATGTCGGCCCGCAGATGGGGAAAGAACCGCACGGCCTCCCGGAGAAAGTCATTCATGGCCGCGATGGTTTCGACTCCGGCGAATCCGCCACCGGCCACGACGAAATTCAGCAAGGACGCACGCAGTGTCCCCCCACACTCAAAGTCGGCCTCCTCCAAGTTCGCAATGAGATGGTTGCGCAGCACCATCGCGTCGCTCAGCGATTTCATGGTGAACGCGCGGTCGGCCAAGCCGGGGATATCGAAGAAATTCGTGGTGGACCCGAGGGCCAGCACCAGGTGATCGTACGGCAGCGCATGGCAATGTTGCTCGTGCCCATGTGACAGGCCGACTCGTTTCTGCACGAGATCGATGGCTTCGATATCGCCATGAAAGAACGTCACCCGACGCAACAGCTTGCGGATCGGGCTGACGATATTGGTGCTATCGAGGTCGCTCGCGGCGACTTCGTGCAGCATCGGGGTGAAGAGGAAAAAGTTGTCCCGGTTGACGAGGGTGACGTCCACGTCGGCTCCCCGCGCCAGTGCGCGTTCGAATTCCAACGCAGCATACATCCCGCCGAACCCCCCGCCCAGAATCACGACGCGTGGCTTGCCGGTCACTTTGACTCCTCAGCGAGAGCGAACATGTTCCGAGGAGTATGAAGCTGAGAGGCTAGAAGTCGAGGATCGAGAAGTGAGGGCCCTTGAAGGTATTGCAGAAAGTACGAGTCTCCACCCCTTGTCATGCCACCACCCAGATCGCAAATCCCTTGGCGGCGTGCAGTAGGTGGTCGGTCGTGCCGCCACCGAAGAGCTGTTTGATCCGCGATATCCCCTGCCGTCCCACGGCGATGGTATCGTGATGCCCGTTTCGGGCCTCTTCGAGGATATTTCTGGCAATGTTGTCGTCATGACCATACTTCACCGTCACGCGGCTCATGTCGAACCCAGATTGTGTCAGCGTCTCACACGCCTGCTTCAGGACATGACTCTCGGATTCCCGTTCCTTCTGAATCCAGGCTTCCTGCTCATTGCGCAACTGCACGCTCAATTGCCCCTCGACCGCTGGATTCTCCGATCCACCATGTTCCAGTAACCTTCGCGGCATGGGCTTGAGCACATGAAAGAGGGTGATGACGGCGTCAGGTGTTCGGCTCAGCAGAGATCCAACATACTGGACAACGCGATGGGAGTTTTCGGACCCGTCCACAGCCAGAAGAATTCGCCCAGCGGCCGACATACGTGCCTCCTTCTCTACCAGTTGAAACATAGGCATCCCTCTAATCCTTGACACGTTTCATCTAGAACCATGCTATCACACACACGACATGAGTGTTTGAATCTCGTCTTGATGGCTGCATATAACTAGGTTAGCCGAGCATACAGATGCTGAACACGGTCGGCTTACCTCATCCCTCCTTCATTTCCGACACTACGAACCAGAGCATCAGCCCAAATGAGAGGACCGCACTGACCATCACGAGGCAACAAAGGAATTACAAAATTATACCGTGAATGGAGCCGACTGACTGACTGAAACAGGTAATCATCAGGTATCAAAATGCGTCCAAGGTAAAGGAGGGCCGGTGTCGGTGGTATCGGAAGTCTGCGCCCGGTGAAACCGTTCTTGAAGGACTGGGGAAGCATGCATCGCAGTGGCCGAGACTGAGATATCGGCATGCTCTCATGCGGCTGAGCGGCGGGTTTGGACCCAATAAACCCGTCTAGGATCCAAGGTGACATCGGCTTGGCCTGTCCGACTTAAAAAGTCGATGGCTAAGAACACTTGATTCCAGGTCAAGTCTGGACAGAGCTGCGTGACGTCGTCCAACGAACAGGCTGTGCCACGTTCTTCCAGCACGGACCGGACACGATCAACGATACCTGCCTCATCCATGAGTCACCTCGCTTCCTCGTCTCATATCGGCGAAAGCACTTTATGTGCCAAAATCGAGTTGTTCGCTTATCTCGGCACGCCAAGCGCATTGGACTCATGAAAACAAGCATGGTTATAAGAATGGCTATTTAAGGAAGGTTGATTCTTTTTGTCTTGATTTTGCTCTGAGCGGGATTCCCTAAGGCGCCGAGTGCGCAATCGCTCTTTTAAATGAAGCTCCCCGCAGCAAGCTGCGGGGTATCACAGAACTCAATTTCGCAGACCTCTCGGATGCAGAGGCGAACCCCGTAGCAAGCTACGGGGAATATTCAAGTTTACTGGGCCGATCAGATCGACATTCAGATCGAGGTCGTACGCGGGCTCACGGCTTTTGCGGAAAACAAGCGCGATGAGGGTATTGCAATGCTGCGCCGAGCAGCGGATCGTGAGGATGCGGTTGCGAAAAGTGTCGTCACGCCTGGGCCGATCGTTCCGGCGCGAGAGATGTTGGCGACGGCACTTGAACGTGATGGCAAGCCGGCCGATGCGCTTGCTGAATTCGAAAAAGTTCTTGAGCAGCAGCCGAATCGATATCACGCTATTGCGGGAGCGGCTCAAAGTGCCAAGCGAGCAAGCCATGAGCAGAAGGCAATCTACCATTCGAAACGGCTGCTTGAGTTGACCGAGCACGCCGACAGCCCGCGCCCTGAGATCGCCGAGGCCAGGCGCATGCTTAGGAGGTGACTGCGTCACCATGGAGGACCGCGAGCTTCTGCCGAAGGATTAAGAGGTTAGTGACTGCGCTACCCCGACATCAGCCTTGAGGGTGTTGAACTGCTTTAACATCTCATCCCCTAGTCGGTTTTTTCATAAGCTCCTCACCGTTCTCGTTTTCCCCCGGTGGCAAGATAGGTTCGCAAGACATCGCGCCTCGCGACAATTCCGATCAGTTTATCCTTGGCATCCACGACAGGAACACGAACGAGATCGCTCGCGCGCAGCACATGGACCAGCGTTCCGAGCGTCGTTTCCGCCCTTACCGAATAAGGATTGGAAGTCATGATGTTCTTTGCCGCGACGGCATCGAGGTGTTGACGGTCGTCAATCGCCTCGAGTAAATCGTGCTCGCTGACGATGCCGGCCAATTTCCTCCCTTTCTCCACGACCGGAACGGCCCCGAATCCTTCGATCAAGAGCGCAGCAATCATGTCTCCTTTCATCGTCAGCGGGACGGATTGGACATCTTTCTCCATCACCTGACTGACGGTCATGGAATCAAAGTCTTTGACCTTGACCCCCTTGGACCTCTTTGTTGTTTTCATCTTCCCTCCTTTCAGTCTCCTAACCCTTCGATGGATACTCTCCATAGCCGGTCATTTCCCTGCCGAGACAATTTGTCGTGCCTCGGCGGCCTGAGGGGTATTTCAAACGAGGGCATATCCGTTCACTGGCGCTAATCACCACAGCGGGTCATCTACCCCTGCTGCAAAACGCCGCAACATTCCATCGGATCACAACACAGGGCACGCTCGTAACTCTTCGGAAGCTGACCGGTTCTTCTTCTCTGACTCTCCACGCCACAGGCACATCCAATGCAGAACTGATACCCGGAACTTTCTCCCGAGTCGGCAGCCACTGCTGAGGAACTTATTCATGCGAATCTTATGTGCGGTCGATGGGTCGGAACATTCCCAATGGGGGATTCAGGCGCTCGAAGCCCTCGCGAGCCGAGAACCCGAACAGGTCACCTTGCTCCATGTTGTCGACAAGCCGGCCCTTCAAGCACTCACTGGAAAGAATCCCGTCGGCGAGCGTCGGGTTCTGGCGGCCATGGAAAAGGCGGGCGGTATTCTGCTCCGGGATGCAGCGCGATCGGCTCGCGTGGCCCTCGGCCAAGCCGCCACGGCACCGCGCACAAAAGTCAGGACCATCTTGGCCCATGGCTCACTTGCGAAAACCATCAGCAGAGAAGCTGGTCGCTTGAAGGCGGACTTGATCATCATGGGCTCACGCGGACTGAGCGACATCCAAGGGTTCTTGCTGGGAAGTATCTCGCGCCAAGTTGCCTCAATCGCTCCCTGTTCGGTGTGGGTCGTGAAACGATCGACTCACACACTTCTCCACGTCGCCCTCGCAGTCGACAACTCCGCATCGTCACGTGCCGCTGCGCGATTCCTTCGCTCCTTCATTCTTCCGAAGACAGCCACCGTCACGATCCTCTCGGCGGTAGAGAGTCCCGTCACAGACTTTGCCGCACGCTACCTATCCGAATCACAACTGGCCGAATTGACCAAGCCGGTCATGGAGCGGGCCACCGCGTTCGTCAACAGTCTGCGAAATGATTTCATCAAGGAGGGTTTTCTTGTCGTGACGCAGGTGCAGATGGACCACGTCATCGATACCATCGTCCAATACGTGGAAAACAATCGTGACGAGTTACTGGCAATCGGATCTCGCGATTTGACGAAGAGCGAACGACTTCATCTGGGAAGCGTATCCGAGAGTCTGCTCCGACATGCTCCTTGCTCGGTGCTGATTGTACGAGACGCCCGAGCATGAGCCCTCGCCAAGTCGTGGATGATGGCCTCGAATCTGAATCCGCTCGAAGCGCTGAGATACGAGCGGGAAGGCTCAGAACCTACCGGTGAGTACTTGGCTAGATGGTGAGCACGACTTCCACTTCACCGACGCGGCGGGTCACTCTCAAGGCGACTTCGTTCTCATGGCGGTCGAGCACGAGGTCGAGACGCGCGGTTCCGACGGAGAGGTTCCGAATCTCGACCCGCTCAAGGAACGGCGGCAACACAGGACGGACGAAACTCACCAGCCGGTGAGGGGCGTCTATTTGTAAGCCCAAACAGGCTTGAAGCAACAGGAAGCCGGCGCCGGCCGCCCAGGCTTGCGGAGAACAGGCCGTTGGATAGAGCGTGGGACTTTCCCCTGGCCGCCGTGAAAATCCACAGAACAATTCCGGCAACCGATGGAGTTCAAGATACAAACTCGAGTCGAAAATGCCGGCCAAAATCCTCGTCGCGCCTTGTTTATAGCCGTATGCCGCCATACCGGCCGCGATGAGCGCGTTGTCGTGAGGCCACACCGATCCGTTATGGTAGGACATCGGGTTATACCGGGCCTCGGAGGTTGCGATCGTGCGGACACCCCATCCGCTGAAAAACTCCTCGCGCAAGAGCGCGCGGGCCGCGCGTACCCCCCGGTCCGCGCCCGCGATGCCGCCGTACAGGCAATGGCCCGCGTTTGAGGACCGTACACGGCAAGGTCGGCCCCGCCCGTCCACAGC